>JALRKU010000385.1 GCA_023254755.1 Aeromicrobium sp.
GCAGACTGTCTCCATGCCGCACCCGGAGGATCGCCCGTCGCGAGGATGGGTGGGACGTGGTGCCACGAAGCAGCGCTGGTGGCGCGAAGTACCCGGACTGGCACTGCTTGTGGGGTGGTGGACCCTGAGCTGGGCGCTCACCGAGGACCGCGGAGCGGTGTGGCCGATCGTCGTCTCGTGGGGCCTGTTCGTCGTGGCACTCCTTGTCGCCTACCTGCAGCGGCACCAGCAGCCGTACGAGAGGCTGCGCAGCTTCGAGCGCTGGTCGGTGCCCGCGTGGAGCGCGGCCGGCGGAGTGCTCGGCGCGGGCGCCGGCGGATTGATCCTCGTGTTCATGAGCGACAGGGCCGAGGCGGTCGCCTGGGCGATCGCGTGCGTGGTCCTCGGTGCCGTGTTCGGCGGCCTCCAGGCTCGCGATCACAACGAGAACCTCCGCGCGTACCTCCAGGCGAGGGCGGAGCAGAAGCGCTCCTGACGCTCCCGAGACGACGAAGCGGCCCGTCACCTCTGGGTGACGGGCCGCTTCTTCTCTGGGTTCAGAGCGCGCGGATGTTCGCGGCCTGCAGGCCCTTCTGGCCCTGCTCGACGTCGAACTCGACCTTCTGGCCCTCGTCGAGGTTGCGGAAGCCGGAGCCGGCGATCGCGCTGAAGTGCGCGAACACGTCGTCTCCACCCTCGTCGGGAGCGATGAAGCCGAAGCCCTTCTCGCCGTTGAACCACTTCACGGTTCCGGTAGCCATGTCTGCCTCCTGATGGTTGATGCGCTCGCACGGATTGCGGGCGACGGGGTCGCGACGCACATCAAACGAGGAACACTTACGGCCGAGGCCGATCGAGCACAGGTACAACAGACGTCTACAACTGCGACCATCTTACCCGAGCGCGACGACACCTCATGCCACCAGCCTGGCACTCGTGTCCGTCGACCTGCGGTCGCGTCGTGGTCCTGAGCCTCAGCCGCCCATCGCGGGACCGAGCAGGTGCTCCAGGTCGGCGTCGGTGTCGCCGAGTCCCTAGCCGCGAAGGGGTGCCGGCACCCGGTCGAGGCCCAGGTGCTCGCGCAGCGTCGACCCCGTGTAGCGCTCGCGGAACAGGCCGCGGCGGCGCAGCTCGGGCACGACCGCGTCGACGAAGTCGTCGAAGCCGCCGGGCGACTGGCCGACCGACAGGATGAAGCCGTCGGCCTGGTCGCCGGGAGCGAAGATCTCCTCGATCTGGTCGGCGACCTGCTCGGCGGTGCCGACGAGCTGCGGCAGGAGCACGCCCTGAGCGTAGAGCTTGCCGATGTCGCGCAGCGTGAGGCTGTCGCGGTCGGTGAGCCGCTTCGCCAGGTCGAACAGGCCCTGGCTGCCACCGACCGTCACCTGCTCCACCGGGCCGTCGAGGTCGTACTGGCTGAAGTCGTGGTCGGTGTGGACCGACAGAGTGTGCAGGCCCGAGACCGGGTCGGCCAGCTCGTTGTGGAACGCCTGCTTCTCCCGCGCGATCGACTCGGTCTCGCCGATGAAGGGGATGAACGACGGGAACACCTTGACGAGGTCGGGATCGCGGCCGGCGTCGGACGCGAGGCTCTTGATGCTGTCGTAGTAGGCGCGGCGGCCCTCGGGCGTCGGGTCGATCTCGAAGATCGCGTCGGCCCAGCGTGCCGCGAAGGCCTTGCCCTTGCCCGACGAACCTGCCTGGATCAGCACCGGACGACCCTGCGGCGAGTGCGGCACCGGCAGCGGACCCTGGGACTTGTAGAAGAGTCCGTCGTGGTTGGTCGTGTGTACCTTCGACGGGTCGGCGAAGACGCCGGTGCGCTTGTCCTGCACCAGGGCGTCCGGCTCCCAGCTGTTCCACAGGGCGACGGCCGCCTCGACGAACTCCTGGGCGCGGTCGTAGCGCAGGTCGTGGTCGAGCGCCTGCTCGAGACCGAAGTTCCGCGCCTCGGCGCTGCTCAGCGAGGTCACGATGTTCCAGGCGACGCGGCCCTGGGTGACGTGGTCGAGGCTCCCGAAGATGCGCGCCACCTCGAACGGGTGGAAGTACGTCGTGCTCTTCGTGATCGCGACGCCGAGATGGGTCGTGACCGCCGCGATGCTGGCCGCGACGATGCTCGGGTCGATCGTGGCGGCGGCCTGCGTGCCCCTGCGCAGCGCCTCGTCGGGCGACCCGCCGTAGTTGGTCGGCGTCGCCAGGAGGTCGGCGAAGAAGACGAAGTCGAACGTGCCGCGCTCCAGGGTGCGGCCGACACGGTGCCAGTACTGCGGCGTCAGGAAGCCGGGGTCGCTGGAGGGGTGCCGCCAGGCGGCGTGCGAGTGGGTCACGTTCGAGGCGATGTTGAATCCGCCGAGGTGGAGCTGTCGGGTCATGTCGGGGTCCTGTCCGAGGAGGTGTGATCGCCTCCCGGACGCTAGAAGCAGGCGCCCGGAGCGCCTCGGCCGTCTTGCGGGCCAAGACGTCCGAGGCCGATCGGTCGGCCCGTGGCATCCTGCCTGCCCTCCAATCGGTGGACAGGTCGTCTCTTTTCGCCCCGCGCGAGGCGCAAATGCCCTAGGATCGCAGCCGACACGACGTCTCGGTCGCGCCCTCGGCCGGCCACCAGCCGTCGGCGTCGTCCGCCACATCACTCCCCCTGCCAGGTGCCCATGACCGCATCGCTGAACGACCACATGCGCGACCTGACCAGTCGTCTCGACGGCTGGCTGACCGAGCTGCCCGCTGCGGAGCGCATCGATCCCCTGACCGATCTGCGGTCGGCGATCGCCGAGCTCGACGCCCTCGTCAAGCGGATCCGCCGCGACACGCTGGTCGAGCTGGTCGACCAGCACGGCGTCGACAGCGTCGCCGCGTCCTTCGACGTCACCACGGACCGCTTGCTCGAGGTGATCGCCACCCCGATCCGGCGCCTCCGGGCCTGACCCGGACGCGCCCGCGACGGTCCCCAGCGGCCGCGTCACCCGTGTCGGTGCGTCGGCCCTTCCGCCACGTTCAGGAGCAGAGGTCGTCGTCGGCGTGACGACTGGTGGCCTCGACGGGTTCTCCGTCGACCGGCTCGAGGCCCTTGCTCACCCGGTCGGTGCCGATGATGAGCCACACACCGTCGATCTGGGAGCCCTGGTTCACGATCTCGGCCTTGAAGCCGAAGTCCTTGTTGAGCGCCTTGGCCGTCGCGATCGACTCGTCGGAGCCGTCGACGAAGATGCGGGTGACGCCGGACTGCTGCTCGGCGTCGGCCAGCTCCGCGACCGTGTAGTCCAGCGCCTGCAGCTCGCGCTGCGCGGTCGTCGCCAGGCCCGGGGTCCGGGCCGCGTTGAGCACCCTGATCGGGCTCGAGGGCTCGGCGTCGTCGCCCGCCAGCCGCGGAGCGCGGTCCTTCGCGATGGCCTTGAACACCGTCGTGGCCGCCTCGGTGGGCACGACCCGGTTGGGATCGGTGGGCGCGGCCGCCGACGGCATCGCGATGAAGGTGATGTTCTTGGTGTCGACCGACCGGGCCCGCTGCGCCAGCTTGGTCAGCTCCCTGATCGACGAGATGCCCTCGTCGACCGTGATCGACTTCGTGACCGCGCTCAGGAACCTGTAGAGCTTGTCGGGACGCGTGAGGACGCTGGTGGACTTGGCGCGGTGGATGATCGCCGACATCACCATCTGCTGGTGGCCGATGCGGCCGATGTCGCTGCCGTCGCCGACGGCGTGGCGCGTGCGAGCCAGCGCCAGCGCGTCCTTGCCGTCGAGCTTCTGCTTGCCCGCCGGCAAGTCGAGCTTGGCGTAGGAGTCCTGCAGCGGCTCGGGCAGGCAGACGCCCACGCCGCCGAGCGCATTGACCATCGACGCGAAGCCGTCGAAGTCGAGCTCGACGAAGTGGTCGATGTGCACCCCGCTGAGCTGCTCGACCGTGCGCACGGAGCACGACTGACCGAACTGCAGTGCCGAGTTGATCTGGCCGTAGCCGCCCCCGAAGGCGCCGTCGCCGGTGTCGGGGCACGACGGCATGTCGAGCATCGTGTCGCGCGGGATCTGCACGGCGTCGATGCGCGTGTTGCCCTTCGAGAAGTGCACCAGCATCAGCGAATCGCTGCGACGGGTGCCGTTGCCCTTGCCGTAGCCGTCGCCACTCTTGAGGTCACGCGAGTCCGAGCCGATGAACAGGATGTTCATCGCACCCTTGGGGGTGTCGTCGGCCGCCACGTGGGGTGCGAGCTTCTTGCTGGTGATGTTGGCGTCGAGCTTGTAGTACGCCGCCGCCGCGACGACGCCCACCAGTGCGAGCAGGACGCCGAGCACGATCGCGGCGCGACGCGCCCATCGACGACCCGTGCGCGGGCTGCGTCGGTGGCTCGTGGCAGGGTCGGTCGCGGTCACCCGCTGGCTCCTCAGGTCGGGGGTCGTGGGTGTCCCACGGGATGCATCCCCACGACGTTACCGGCCAACCCTGAGAATCGCCCGTGAGACCAGCGTGATGTGCGGCTCACGCACGACGGAGCATGCGCAGCACCGACTTCTCCAGCGTCCGGTTGACCGCCGCACCGGGTCGGACCCCTCGATAGGAGCCCGGCACCGTGATGCCGTCCTCGAACAGGTCGATCACCCGGGGATCGACGTACGACGACCTCGCGACGGCGGGTGTGTTGCCCAGGTGCTCGGAGACCACGCGCATCGCGGCCGCCACCGACCTCTTGCGTGCCGTCGGCGTGTGGGCGTCGGCGCCGGCCATGCTCCACGCGGCGACGACGTTGGCCCGCCAGGTGCGGAAGTCCTTCGCGGTGAAGTCGCCCTCCAGAGTCTCCCGCACGTAGGCGTTGACGTCCTCGGCCGTGAGCGGGCGCCACGACCGACCGATCCGGTAGGAGAGCAGCCGGTCGCCACCGCTGCGGCGCGCACGCAGCCGCGACATCACCTCGACGACGCGGGCGTCGCGGACCGTCACCTCCACCTCCTGACCCGACTTCGCGACGTACGAGAACTCCAGCCCCCTGCCGTGGGGACGGACGTGCGACTTCTCCAGGGTCGTGAGCCCGTAGCTGCCGTTGTCGTCGGCGTAGCGGTCGCTGCCGATCCGGAACATGCCGAGGTCCAGCAGCCCGAAGGTCGCAGCGGCGACGGTCGTCAGGTCGAGCTCGCCGCCGGCCAGGTCGCGACGTGCACGACCACGGTGCCGGATGAGTGCCTTCGCGAACTGCTCCATGTGCTCGTACTTCTCGACGTCGCGCTGCACCCGCCAGTCCGGGTGGTAGAGGTACTGGCGCCGACCGGCCGCGTCGGTGCCCACGGCCTGGAGGTGACCGTTCGGCAGCGGACAGATCCACACGTCGGTCCACGCCGGCGGGATGACCAGCTCCTTGACCCGCACCACGTCGAGGTCCTCCAGTGCCTGACCGGTGTGGTCGACGTAGCTGAACCCTCGACCACGGCGCAGTCGGCGCCACCCCGGCATCGTGGGGGTGACACGCCGGAGTCGGACCATGCACGGTAGGTAACCGCCACGGTGCCGGATATGCGCGTCGTCACCGTCCAGCGCGGCAGGCCCCGGGTCGAGGACGTCTCGAGCCTCGTCCCCACCAGGATGTCGTCGCCTCGAACGGAATCACGGTCGCGCTGCGCTTTCGGTGAACCAGCCCATCCTCCACAATAAAGACATGATCTCTGACCCCGTGGCCGAGGGCGCCGACGCGTTCTCGGCCGCGGCGCGCGCGGTCGTCGACTACCTCAACCAGAACACCCCGCTCAGCGACTGGTCCGTCTCCCGCATCGCCGGTGGCGAGCAGGTGCACGTGCACGTCCACCACGAGCAGTTCCTCGAGGTCGGCACCCGGGTGCCGTGGGACGAGACCTTCTGTCGCCAGATGACCACGACGGGCAAGCACGTCGTCACCGACTCGGCGCAGCATCCCGAGCTCGCCTGCCTTCCTGCGTCGGCGGACGTGCGGGCCTACGTCGGGTTCCCGATCACCGACGACGACGGGGCCCTGTTCGGCACGTTGTGCGGCGTCGACTCCCGCCCGCTGGCCGGCGCGGACGACGTCGACGCCGAGCTGGTGCGCCTCCTCAGCACGCTGCTGTCCTCGCATCTCGCCACCGCACGATCGGCCGACCGCGAGCGCCGCGCCGCGCAGATCACCGCGGCGCTGGCCGACGTCGACGCCCTCACCGGGCTGATGAACCGTCGGGGCTGGGACACCGTCGTCGCCGACGCCCAGCAGCGCATCGACGCGTTCGGCGACCTGGTGGCGGTCGCGGTGGTCGACCTCGACGGACTGAAGTCGGTCAACGACACCCAGGGCCACACCGCCGGCGACGCGCTGCTGCGCCGGGCCGCCGAGGCGCTCGCGGCCGCCGAGTCCGAGGGGGACCGGGTCGCCCGCCTCGGCGGTGACGAGTTCACGATCCTCACCAACAACGTCGGCGTCGCCGACCTGCCGGCGCACTTCGGCCGCTTCGACGCCCAGCTGGCGGAGCGCGGCGTCGCGGCCTCGATCGGCCACGCGTTCACCGGCCCCGGCGAGCTGTCGGTCGCCGAGGCCTTCCGACGCGCCGACGCGGCGATGTACGAGGCGAAGCGGGCCCGCCGCGCGAGCTGACCGCCTACGGGCTCGCGGCGAGGAAGACGAAGGCCGCGAGGATCGAGAGGTGGATGCCGCCCTGCAGCACGGTGGCGCGGCCGGGCACGACGGTGAGCACGCCCGTGAGCGCCGTGAGCGCCAGCAGCACCATCTCGGTCGCGCCGAGGCCCAGCACGAGCGGGCCGTCGAGCCAGATCTGAGCGATCGCGATGACCGGGATCGTCAGGCCGATGCTGGCCATCGCCGACCCGTACGCCAGGTTGAGGCTGACCTGCACGCGGCGCCGGCGCGCGGCGCGGACCGCGGCGATCGTCTCGGGCAGCAGGATCAGCAGCGCGATCAGGACGCCGACGACCGACTGCGGGAGGTCGGCCGCGGCGACCGCGTCCTCCATCGCCGGCGACACGGTCTTGGCGTCGCCGACGACGGCGACCAGGGCGACGAGCAGCAGCACCAGGCTGAAGACCGCCTCGCGGTTCGACGGAGGGTCGGCGTGCCAGTCCTCGGTGTCGGGTCCGCCGTCGGGCCTGGGCAGGAAGTAGTCGCGGTGGCGACGCGTCTGCATCGCCACGAACAGGGCGTACAGGCCGAACGAGGCGACCGCGGCGAAGGCGAGCTGGCCGGGCGTGAACTCCGGTCCGCTGCGCCCCTGCGTGAACGTGGGCAGCACCAGGCACAGGGTCGCGACCGTGACGACGGCACCGAGCGCGCTGCCCGCTCCCTCGGCATTGAACACCGGCGCCCGGCCGCCCCGGCTGGCGAACAGCAGCGAGAGGCCGACGATGCCGTTGCAGGTGATCATGATCGCCGCGAACACCGTGTCGCGGGCCAACGAGTCGGCACCCTTGGCACCCGTCGTGACCAGCGTGACGATCAGCGCGACCTCGATGACGGTGACCGCGACGGCGAGCACGAGCGAGCCGAACGGCTCACCGACGCGGTGGGCGATGACCTCGGCGTGGTGCACGGCCGCCAGCACAGCACCGGCGAGCAGTGCCGCCACCAGGACCAGCAGGATCCCGTCGGGATCACTGCCCCACGTGAAGACCATGACCGCCAACGCGAGGAGGGGCACCGACGTCGTCCAACGAGCGAGATGGACGGCGGCCGGTGTGGTCGTCATGGGTCCAGTGTCCCAGAGACTTCGATGCCGATCGAATCCGTCGACCCCGGACACCGTGCGGTCGACTGCGTACGCTGGTGACATGACGACGGTCGAGGTGCTCAGCGCCCGCGACGTGCCACTCGGAGGCCTGCGGGCCATGACCGTCCGGCGGTCGCTCCCGCAGAAGGCCCGCACCCTGATCGGCGCGTGGTGCTTCGCCGACCACTACGGCCCCGACGACGTCGCCGCGTCCGGCGGCATGGACGTGCCGCCGCACCCGCACACCGGGCTGCAGACCGTCAGCTGGCTGTTCTCCGGCGAGATCGAGCACCGCGACAGCCTCGGCGTCCACGAGCTGGTCCGTCCCGGCGAGGTGAACCTGATGACCGGCGGCCGAGGCATCTGCCACTCCGAGGTGTCGACGCCCTCGACCACCGTGCTGCACGGCGTCCAGCTGTGGGTCGCCCTGCCCGGCGAGCACCGCGACGCGCCGCGCGACTTCCAGCACCACGCCCCCGAGCCGGTCGCGCTCGACGGCGCCACGGTGCGGGTCTTCCTGGGCTCGCTCGCCGGATCCACGTCGCCGGTCGCGACGTTCACCCCGCTGCTCGGCGCCGAGCTCGTGCTCGAGCCGGGCGCGTCACTGACCCTCGACGTCGACCCCTCGTTCGAGCACGGCGTGCTCGTCGACGGAGCCTCCGCCGAGGTCGACGGCGCACCGGTCGAGCGCGGCGCGATCGCCTACGTCGCGCCGGGCGCCACCACGCTCACCGTCCGCAACCCGCTCGAGCAGACCCAGCGCCTCGTCCTCATCGGCGGACCGCCGTTCGGCGAGGAGATCGTCATGTGGTGGAACTTCGTCGGGCCGGACCACGACACCGTCGTCCGCTTCCGCGAGGAGTGGGAGGCGTACTCCGAGCGGTTCGGCGCGGTCGAGGGATACGTCGGCCAGGTCGACCGCATCCCCGCGCCCGCGCTCCCCAACGCCCGACTCCGTCCACGCGGCAACCCGCCCGTCGAACCCCAGCTGCTCCAGGAGACCCCGTGACCGACGAGACCACCACCGTCCGCCAGGACGGCCAGCGCTTCGTGATCAGCGTCGACGGCGTCGACGCCGGCTTCACCGAGTTCCGCGACCACGAGGGCGAGCGGGTCTTCCTGCACACCGAGCTCGACGACGCCTTCTCCGGCCGCGGGCTGAGCGGCATCCTGGTCCAGCAGGCGCTCGACGCGACCCGCGACGCCGGGCTGCGGATCGTGCCCGTGTGCCCGCTGATCGCCCACTGGCTCACCAAGCACCACGACTTCGACGACATCGTCGACCTGCCCGCCTGACGGGCGGTGGCGCGGCGAGTCCCTCGGCTCACCAGCGCCTGACCGCACTCGTCGCTGCGCTCCTCGGCCGGCGACCGGTGACAGCGCCAGGCTGGGTCGCCAGGCGCCGAGCCCCCACCGGCCTGGACGTGGTCCAGGTCACGACGCGACCGCTACGGTGGGCCGATGGAAGCGGTCCGCAGCCCCTGGCTCCTGGCGTTCGGCGTCGTCACGGTCGTCCACCTGGCCCTCAACGCCGCCGACGCCGCCCCGTGGGACAGCATCACCAAGTGCCTGCTGGCACCGCTGCTGATCGGCTGGGTCGCCCAGCTCGGTGGACCGCGACTGCTGGTCCTCGCGCTCGTCGGCTGCTTCCTGGGCGACCTGTTCCTCGAGCTTCCCGAGGCGTGGTTCCCCGTGGGCATGGCGGCCTTCGCGGCGGCGCACGTGTGCTTCATCCGGTTCTTCGTGCAGCGCGGCGCGCTGGCGCGTCTCCGTCGACGCCCATGGATCGTGCTGGTGTACGGCGCGGCCGCGGTCGCGATGATCGCCTGGTGCTGGGGCGGGCTGGCCGATGACATCCGCCCGCTGGTCCCCGTCTACGCGGCTCTGCTGGCGGGCACCGCGGCGACGGCCCTCGCGGTCGACGTGCGCGCGGGCCTCGGCGGTCTGCTCTTCCTGGTGTCCGACGGGATCATCGCGGCGTCGGAGGCGGGTCGCCTCGACCCCGACGCCGTGGGCACCGGTCTGGCGATCATGGCCCTGTACATCGGTGCGATCTTCCTGCTGACGACCGGCATCCTCGACAAGGAGCGGCGGACCCTCGCGGCGAGCGACGTCGAGCCGTCGGCCCGCACCGACTGCTGGCCGCGCATGCCCGCCTGACGTCCTCGCGTTGCCGCTTGCCCGACGTGTGAGGGTGGCTCCATGCCCACCGACGTCGTCTACCGCCTCGTCGTCCGGCTCGTCGGCGCCGCGTACCGCTTCATGGGATACCGGTTCGACGTCCGCGGCGTCGAGCACCTCCCGTCCGAGGGTCCTGCCGTCGTCGCCGCCAACCACATCGGGTTCCTCGACTTCACGTTCATCGGCTACGCGGCGCGCCGGCGACGGCGCCGGATCCGGTTCATGGCCAAGCGGTCGGTGTTCGAGCTGCCGGTCGTCGGCCGGCTGATGCGGGCGATGCGGCACATCCCCGTCGACCGTCGCACGGGCGCCATCGCGTACCGCCGGGCCCTCGAGGCGGTCGACGCGGGCCAGGTCGTCGGCGTCTTTCCCGAGGCCACGATCAGCCGGTCGTGGCTGCTCAAGCCGTTCCGGCGTGGCGCGGCCGGCGTCGCCGTCAATCGTGGAGTCCCGCTGGTGCCGGTCGTCGTGTGGGGAGGCCACCGCATCTACACGGTCGACGGGCACCGGTCGCTGCGCCGCCGCGTCCCCGTCACCATCTCGCTCGGCGAGCCTCTCGTGCCCGCCGACGGCGAGACCGTCGACGAGCTGACCGCGCGGCTGCACGCGACCATGGGCCTGCTGCTCGACGACGCCATCTCCACCTACCCCGAGACGCCCGTGGACGACGCCGACCGATGGTGGCTGCCACACGACCGGGGTGGCAGCGCCCCGGATCCCCAGACGGCGGCGGTGCTCGACCGGGAGGCGGTCGCACGGATCGGCGACAGCCTGGACTGAGCGCGATAGGTTCGCGAGCGTGACGAGCTGGGGACGACCGACGACGGTCGAGATCGGTGTCGGCACGCTGGACGTGCGGGTCGACGGACCCGACGACGGTGAGCCCGTCGTGCTGCTGCACGGCTTCCCGCAGACCTCCCTCAGCTGGGGCGGTGTGGCGCCGCGGCTCGCAGCGGCAGGGCTGCGGGTCGTCGCCCCGGACCAGCGCGGCTACTCTCCTGGCGCACGTCCGACGGGGGTCCAGCACTACACGGGCGACGCGCTGGCCGACGACGTCGCCGAGCTCGCCGACGAGCTGGGCCTGTCCACGTTCCACCTGGTCGGGCACGACTGGGGCGCGTCGAACGCCTGGGTGTTCGCGACGCGTCACGCCGCCCGGCTGCGCAGCCTCACCACGGTGTCGGTGCCGCACCTCGCCGCGTTCGGCGAGGCCCTGCGGACGTCGACGGACCAGCAGGAGCGTTCGGCCTACATCCGGCTGTTCCGCGTCGAGGGCAAGGCCGAGGGGGTCCTGCTGACCGACGGAGCCGAGCGGCTCGTCGGCATGTACGAGGGCCGGGTGTCGGCCGACGACGTCGCGGCCTACGTGGCGCTGCTCGCCGAGCCCGGGGCGCTCACGGCGGCGCTCGACTACTACCGCGCGATGAGCGCGGAGCTGTCGCACCTGCCGGCGGTCACGGTGCCCACCACGTTCGTGTGGAGCTCGGGCGACCGGGCCCTCGGCCGCCAGGGGGCGGAGCGGTGCGGCGACTTCGTCGACGCGCCCTACCGGTTCGTCGAGCTCGACGGGCTGAGCCACTGGATCCCCGACGAGGCGCCGGCCGCCCTGGCCGACGCCGTGCTCGCGCAGGTTCAGGCAGTGCGGGCCTGATGCGGCCCCAGCGCCGACGGCTCTGACACCAGCGGCCAGGAGTGCCGGTCGATCGGCGCGCGGCCCTTGGCGACGGCGTACACGTTCCAGTCGTCGACCCGCTCGGCGTGCCACAGGTGCTGGCGCAGCATGAGGTCGGTGAGCGAGCACTCGCCGGCCTCGCGGTGGCGGGCGCCCATCTCGACCGCGACGTCGCGTGCTGCCCTGGCATCGGCCAGGGCGTCGTGGGCGTGATCGAGCGTGACGCCGTAGTAGGCGGCGACGTCGACGAGACGCCGCTGACCCAGGCCGCCGCGCTCGAGTCCCCAGTCGACCACGTAGGGATCGACCACCAGCAGGCGGTCCCACTGCGGCTGGCGGATGCCGTGGCGGGCCGCCTCGGCGCGCAGCATCGTGAGGTCGTAGGCCGCGTTGAACACCACCAGGCCGATGCGGCGGTCGACCAGTGACTGGACCCAGTCGGCCACGACCGTGATGGCCTCGCGCGACGACGGCGCACCGACCAGGGCCGACGCCGTGATGCCGTGCACCTCGGCCGACGCGTCGGGGATGGGGACGCCGGCGTCGACCAGGCTCTCGCGCTCGTGGACCGGGTCGACCAGGGCGTAGGAGAGCACGCGGTCGCGATGGGCGTCGACGCCCGTGGCCTCGAAGTCGAGGGCCGCGAGGGGGCGCTCGAACCACCCGTGATGGGTGCCCCGCGACGGCGCGACCGGGCGACAGGCGAGGCACAGGACCCGCTCGCGTCCGGGGTGGCCGACGACGCGACCGGTGCTCGCCGGGACCGGCGTGCAGCACGTGTCGCAGGTGCCGTTCTCGTCGTTCGTGCGCACCGTGACCTCCTCGTACCCAGGTCACGCTAGAGGGAGCGTCGGACAACTCCTCGTCGCGACACACGCCCCGAGGCGCTCCGTTGCCCCTACCCTGTGCCCATGCGCAGGACGAGCTTCGACGGCGCCGTCGCCGTCATCACCGGGGCGGGGAGCGGCATCGGCCGGGCCGCCGCCGCGAAGGTCGTCGAGCGCGGTGGACGCGTGGTGCTCACCGACGTGTCGGCCGACGGACTGGCAGACGTCGCGGCCTCGTTGCCGGCCCGGTCGGTCGTGCACCACGCCGCGTTCGACGTCACCGACGAGGTCGCCGTCGCGACGTTCGCCGAGGCGGTCCACGCGATCGTGCCGGCCGTCGACGTCGTGATGAACGTGGCCGGCATCTCGACGTGGGGACGCATCCAGGACCTCGAGCCACGGCACTGGCGCGCGTGCGTCGAGGTCGACCTGATGGGACCGATCCACGTGATGTCGGCGTTCGTCCCAGCGATGATCGAGCGCGGTCGCGGTGGTCACGTGGCGAACGTGTCGTCGGCCGCCGGCCTGTTCGGCCTCCCGCTGCACGCGCCGTACAGCGCCGCCAAGTTCGGGCTGCGCGGCGTCAGCGAGGTGCTGCGGTTCGACCTCGCCCAGCACGACATCGGCGTGACCCTGGTGTGTCCGGGCGCGGTCGACACGCCCCTCGTGCGCACGGTGAACATCGTGGGCGTCGACCGCGACGACCCGCGCGTCGCCAAGGCCGTGAAGCGGTTCCAGCGGCACGCGGTCACGCCCGACCACGCGGCCGAGAAGATGCTTCGCGCGGTCGAGAAGGGCCGCGCGATGGCCTTCACCTCACCCGACATCCGCCTCGGCTGGTACGGCCAGCGCTACGTCCCGTGGGGCTACGACCTCGCGATGCGCGTCGCCAACCGCCAGGCCACCCGCCTCCTCGACCGCGTCCGCACCGAACCCCGCCGCTGACGAGTCGCGACGTCGTCTGTCGGCCGAAGGTCGACGATCGCCTCGGCAGCAGGCGGCCCGGCGCAGCAGACGACCGCCCGGCGAGGCTGCCATCGGTGACTCGTCAGCGGAAACGAGTGACTCGTCACCGGAAACCCGTGACTCGTCAGCGGAAACGAGTGACTCGTCAGCGCAGGGCGAGGAAGACGCGGAGGGCGGAGACGAAGGCGGCGGGCTGCTCGGAGTGGACCCAGTGGCCGGCGCCCTTGATGGTGACGAGGCGGGTGGCGGGGAAGAGGCGGCGCATCTCGGCCTGGTGGTCGTCGCGGACGTAGTCCGACCGCTCGCCGGCGACCCACAGCACCGGGTGGTCGAACGTCGTGTCGACGTGCGGGAACCCGGCGATGACCGGCAGGTCGCGTCGCAGCAGGTCGAGGTTCGCCTGCCAGGTGTACCCGTGCTCGGTGGACCGCAGGTTCTGCAGCAGGAAGCCGCGGACCGTGTCGTTGGGGATGGGTCCGCGCAGCTGCTCGTCGGCGTCGCTGCGGCGCTCGATCGTGGCCAGGTCGACGGCGGCGAGCGAACCCAGCAGGTGCTCGAACTCGCCCGCTCCGTCACTGTCGTCCGGGGCGATGTCGACGACCACGAGCCGGTCGACCAGCTCGGGGTGCCGCAGCGCCACCAGCATCGCGACCTTGCCCCCCATCGAGTGGCCGACCAGCTCGACCGGCTCGCTCGACCACGCGCGGATGGTGTCGGCGACCGCGTCGGCCATGCCCTCGTAGCTGACCTGCTCGGTCCACGGCGAGCGACCGTGGTCGGGCAGGTCGAGCAGCAGCGACGTGGCTTCCGGCAGCAGCGACTTCGCGATCTGGGTGAAGTTGCGCCCCTGCCCGAACAGCCCGTGCACGAAGACGATGCGGGCGCCGCCCGCGGACTCGTCGTCGGATCGACCTTCGGTGTCGCCCCCGACCTGCGTGGTGTGGAGGGCGGTCGTCACGCCGTCCAGCCTAGGCCGTGCCCGAGGGCGAGTCCTCGACCACGTCCCTGCCTCGGACGATCGGGGCCCGGGCACGGGGACGAGCGCTAGTCCTCGCGCCGGGCCTCCTCGGCCTCACGCTGACGGGCCCGCAGCTCGTCGCGCTCGCCCTTGAGCTGCGCGACCTGCTTCTTGCGGCGTGCGAGGCGCATGCTCGCGCCGGTGATGAGGACGGCGAGCACGGCACCCACCACGGCGCCCCACAGGCTGCCCCAGCGGAAGCCCGGCGCGTTGTCGCTGAAGATGCGCTCGCCGTCGTGGGCCGCCTTCGAGCCGCTGACGACGATGTACAGCGTCAACCAGTTGGGGATCGCCAGGACCACGGCGGCGACCGCGACGATCCCGCGCCACGCCCAGGAGAAGAACCGCCGCCGGATCTGGAACAGCAGGACCAGCGGCACGAAGGTGAAGACGAAGCCGTAGAAGAGGCCCCAGCTGGTCCCGGCCGTCAGGCTGCCGTTGGCCTGGCCCTTGACGTGCTGGGCCCACTCCCTCGGGAGCAGGGAACGTCCGACCCACCAGACGAGGAGCGCGACGCCGACGAGCACGATGACCGCGACGATCTTCACGACCCACCGAGCCGGCGCGACGGTCGGCTGGTCGTGGATCGCGCGCTCGAGCCGTTCGGCGTCGGACTCCTCCGCGGGAGGCGGAGGCGTGGTCGGCTCCTGGTCGTCGCTCATGGCGACATCATGGCAGTCAGCCGACGTCGGCAGCGAGAGCCTTCCACTCCGCCGCGCCCATGATCCCGTCCTGCTTCAGGTCGTGGTCGGCCTGCAGCTTCTTGACCTTCGCCTCCGTCACGTCGGCGAACACGCCGTTCTGCTGGCGCGCCGGCATGCCGAGGGCGATCTGCAGGATCGCGACGTCCTTGCCGAAGGTCACCGGCTTCAACGTCGCGGATCCGCGGTCCAGCCCCCAGTCGATCGCCTTCGCGCGGGTGTAGCCGGAGACCGCGTCCGTCTTGACGCTCGACGGCTGGATCGAGGCCCACGTGGCCTGGTCCAGGACGCCGGTCTGCCGCAGCTCGTTGTCCTTCTGGTAGGCCAGGATCGCCTTCCAGGTGGTCGTGTCGACGTTGCCGGTCTGCTTGACGCCGAGCACCTTCTGCGCCGCCTTCACCGTCGACGAGCCCTTGTCGCCGAACACCCGGTCGCCACGGGCGGAGGTCTTCACCAGTGGCACCAGGGCCGGGCACGGCGTGGTGCGCGGGGCGTCGCGCAGGGCGCCGCGCAGCTTGTGGAAGACCGCGCAGGGGCCGTAGTCCTCGCCCGCGACCTTGCCGGTCCAGAACGAGGTGTTGCCGCGGGCGCCGGCCCAGCTGAGCGAGATGTGGACGTGGTCGGTGTGGCCCGAGCTGGTGCGCCAGCCGTCCTTGACGCGGTAGATCGACCAGATCTTCTTGTTGTAGATGATGTACATGATCCCGAGCCGGCGGGCGTTCCTCCCGTCGTCGGCGGTGGCCCACGCGATGAAGTCGGCCGCGGCGGCCTTCTCCTTGACCACCTTCACGTCGACCATCCAGTCGATCGCGCGACCGTCCGAGTGCTCCGAGACGCCCTCCTTGCAGGAGCGGCTGATCCCGCCTCCGCCGCCGACCTTGTAGGTCGTGCGGAGCAGGTCGCGCAGCTTGACCGACCCCGCCTTGTCGGTGGGCCAGCACGCCGACTGGGGGATGTAGCGCGCGGGCGGGTCGACCGCCGACGGCAGCGTGACGGGCGACTCGAGCCCGTCGGGGTCCTTCGGCAGCGTCACGGGCGGCGAACCCGCGGCCCCGGCCGGCAGCCCGAACGCGATGACGACGACCAGGGCGGCGAGGACCGTGGCGGCGCGCCGCGACACGCGGTTCATCAATGCTCCTGACGTCGGGGAAGTCCACCTATCATGCACACCTCCTGGCTCATCTGTCACACGATTCACGCCGGTCCCCACCTGCGTGGGGGCGTCGTCGCACGGCTGGGCTAGGTTCGGCGGGTGCGCATCGCGACCTGGAACATCAACTCCGTCCGCAGCCGCATCGACCGCGTCGTCGCCTTCCTCGATCGCCACGACGTCGACGTGCTGGCACTGCAGGAGACCAAGTGCCGCGACGACCAGTTCCCGGGCCTCGAGCTCGCGGGCATGGGCTACGAGTACGCACACCTCGGCCTCAACCAGTGGAACGGCGTCGCGATCCTGTCGAGGGTCGGGCTCGACGAGGTGGCGACGGTCTTCGCCGACGACCAGCCGGCGTTCGGAGACCCGCCCGTCGTCGAGCCCCGCGCGCTCGGCGCCACGTGCGGCGGCGTGCGCATCTGGAGCCTGTACGTGCCGAACGGCCGCGAGATCGGCCACCTGCACTACGACTACAAGCTCGCGTGGCTCGAGCGGCTGCAGGTCGCCGGCGCCGGCTGGCTCGCCGACGACCCGCAGGCCCAGATCGCGCTCGTCGGCGACTGGAACATCGCGCCGGAGGACGACGACGTGTGGGACATGGCGGCCTTCGAGGGCCTCACGCACGTCTCGGAGCCGGAGCGCGCGGCGTTCCGGTCGTTCGTCGACACCGGGTTCGCCGACCTCGTCCGCCCGTACACGCCGGGGCCCGGGGTCTACACCTACTGGGACTACCAGCAGCTGGCGTTCCCCAAGAAGCGCGGCATGCGCATCGACTTCGCCCTCGGCTCCCCCGCCCTCCAGGCCCGCGTCACCGATGCGTTCATCGACCGCGAGGAGCGCAAGGGCAAGGGCGCCAGCGACCACGCCCCCGTCGTCGTCGACCTCGCCTGACCCACCCCTCGTCGCCGGCGGCCGCGGGATCGGGACGGAGTTCACGCAGTTCCGCCGGGGCTGGACGGAATTCACGCACCGTGACCGTCGGGATCACGCAGTTCGGGTAGCCAGGGCTACCCGAAGAGCGTGATCTGCGTCGGATCCACAGGCCGAGCGCCCCGAAGGCGCCGTCCACAGCGCGCTGGCGAGACGTCCACGCGGGTCCTCGTCCGCGGCCAGGCTCGGACCATGACGGTCCTGACCACGGCGCAAGCCCTCGCGACCCACGGTCGCGGCGCGGTGCGCCATCGCCTCGCGACCCGCGCCTGGCAGAGCCCCACGCGAGGTGTCGTCGTCACCCACAGCGGACCGATCGACCGCGAGACGCGTCGTCTCGTCGTGCTGGCAGCGGCACCGAGCGGGAGCGTCCTCGCAGGTCTGACCGCGCTCGAGATCGCCGGGCTGCAGAACTTCGCCAGCGAGCGCGTCGTCATCGCCCTGCCCAACGGCGGGCGCAAGCCGCGCTCACTCACCGGGGTCGAGGCGCACCAGAGCATCCACCTCGGACCCGACGACGTCCTTCACCGCACACCGCCTCGCACCACACCCGCCCGATCGGTCATCGACGCTGCGTCGTGGACGACGTCCGACCGCCACGCGCGAGCGATCGTCATCTCGGCGATCCAGCAGGGCCTGATGTCCACCCACCAGATCAGGGAGGCGCTGCAACGACGTCCGACCCAGCGACGTCGAGGACTGGTGATCGAGTCCGTGCTCGACGCGGCGGGCGGGATCCAGTCGCTCCCCGAACGCGACTTCGAGGAGGCGCGGGTGCGCGCCGGACTGTCGCGGCCGATCCGGCAGCGCCGCGTGCAGGGGCCCGGCGGACGCTACTACCTCGACGTCTGGTTCGAGCTGGAGCAGCTGGCGGTCGAGATCCACGGCATCCCGCACCTGTCGGTCCAGCGCTGGGACGCCGACCTGTTCCGCGCCAACGAGATCGTCATCGGCGGAGACCGCACCGTGACGTTCTCGTCGTACGCGGTGCGGCACGAGCGCGACGCCGTCGTCGACCAGCTGCGCCGAGCCGCCGCGGCCCCCCGCCCGCGCGCGGCGTGAGGGGCACGGAGATCACGCACTTCGGGTAGCCAGGGGTACCCGAACTGCGTGATCCCCGTGGCCAACCTGCGTGAATTCCGTCCCCACCCCCGGGCGACGAAGGAGGGTCAGCTCAGCCAGGTGGGGCGCAGAGGCCAGGCGGCCTCGCCGGTCTGCGGGTCGACCTTGACGCCGAGGACGTGGTGCAGCTCGATCTCGTTGCGCTCGAACGCCAGGCGGGATCCGGCCATGTACAGGCCCCACACCTTGGCGCGGCCCACCGTGACCTCCTCGAGCGCGTCGTCCCAGTTCTCGACCAGGTTGCGGCACCAGTCGCGCAGCGTCATGGCGTAGTGCTCGCGCAGGTTCTCGACGTGACGCACCTCGAGGCCCGCGTCCTGGGCCGCGACCGTGATGCGTCCGACGCCGGTGAGCTCGCCGTCGGGGAACACGTAGCGGTCGATGAACGCGCCGGTCTGCGTGGTCTTGTTGTCGGGGCGCGTGATGCAGTGGTTGAGCATGCGGCCGCCGACCTTGAGCCGCGACTCGATGAACTGGAAGTACGCCGGGTAGTTCTTGACCCCGATGTGCTCGGTCAGGCCGATCGAGCTCACCGCGTCGAAGCCGGTCTCGACCACGTCGCGGTAGTCGCCGAAGCGCACCTCGGCCAGGTCCTGCAGGCCCTGGCGCTCGATCTCGGCCTGGGCCCATGCGGCCTGCTCGCGGGACAGCGTCACCCCGATGACCTTGACGCCGTAGTGCTTGGCCGCGTGGCGGACCATGCCACCCCAGCCGCAGCCGATGTCGAGCAGCCGCTGACCCGGCTTGAGGTCGAGCTTGCGGCAGATCAGGTCGTACTTCTCGTACTGCGCCTGCTCGAGCGTGGAGTCGAGCTCGGGATAGCAGGCGCAGGTGTAGGTCATCGACGGACCGAGGACCAGCTCGTAGAAGCGGTTCGAGACGTCGTAGTGGTGGTGGATCGCCTCGGCGTCGCGCTTCTTGTTGTGCCGCAGGCCCTCGAACGCGCGCCGCCACTTCGGCAGGTGCTCCTCGGCGGGCGGCGTCGGGGGCTTGAGGTTGCCGAAGCCCAGGCTGCGCACGATCTGCAGCATCTCCGGCGCCGACGGCACCTTGAAGCGCAGCTGGCTCATCAGCAGCTTCATCACCTCGTACGGGTCGCCGGGGTGCACGCCGTCGACCTCGAGGTCGCCCGACACGTAGGCGCGGGCGAAGCCGAGGTCACCGGGTGCGGTCATCAGGTAGGCGAGGCCTCGCTCGGAGACCAGGCGCAGCGTGATCGGCGAGTCCTCGGGTCCGGCCGTGCTGCCGTCGAAGGCCTCGAAACGGAACGCCAGGCCGTCCTTCATCAGGCGTTCCAGCGCCTGGGCGATCGTCAGCCGCGTGCCGAGCTCGGACTTGTCCTCGAGGAGAGTCATGAGTTGCGTACCGCCTTCTCGTACAGGGTGCTCAGACGTGCGTCGGGGTCGTACCTCCGGCGGACGGCGGCGAGCACCTCGCCGCCGTACATCGACTCGAACGTGTCCTGGTCGTAGAACGCCTCCGAGTACAGGGACTTGTGGCCGTCGAGGCCGTGGACGGCCTCCTCGATCCGACGGTTGACCCAGCCGTCGGGCGCGTCGGCCGGGACGACGACCGTGCCCCAGAAGCCGACGTTGACGTAGATCTCGCCGGTCTGCAGCGGGTACACCGGCCACGGCCTGGTGGTCCGCAGCGGGCACAGCCAGACGGGCCGCATGCCCACCTCGGCGTCGAACCAGTCGATGAACTCCGGCAGCCGCTCCAGCGGCACCTCGATGTCCTGCACGACCCGTTCGCGTCCCGGCACCTTCTTGAGGCGGTCGAGCGTGCGGATGATGCCGAAGCGCTCGTCGAGCCCGACGATCTTGTGGAACACGTCGCTGCGCCGCCAGCGGCGCGGCCAGAGCCGCCGCACGAGCGGGTTCTGCGCGCCGAACGCGCCGGAGCACCAGAACCAGTCGGTGTCCCAGCGCCACAGGTAGTCGTACATCGTGAGCGCGTCGGACTCGCGCTGCTGGATCGAGCGGTAGTAGATCTGCTGACCCGTGTAGTCGCTGGTCTGGTGCGGCCGGTCGGTGAAGTGCGCGAGCGTCAGGTAGACCTCGTCGGGGCTGAACGCCGTGCCGTCGAGCCCGTCGACGCGCTGGTTGAGGTACTCCCCGGTGGCCGCGACCTCCCCGATGACCTTGACCGCCGCGGCGACGTCGGGCACCTGCACGTGGCGCAGCGTCACGTAGGGCGGCACCTTCTCGAGCCGGATGCGCAGCCGGGTGGCGTAGCCCAGCGAGCCGTACGAGTTCGGGAACGCCTCGAACAGGTCGGCGTGCTCGTTGTCGGGGGTCGCGGTGACGACCTCGCCGCCGCCGGTGAAGACGTCCATCTCGAGGACCGACTCGTGGGGCAGTCCGTTGCGGAACGACGTGGACTCGATGCCGAGTCCGGTGACCGCGCCACCGAGCGTGATGGTGCGCAGCTGCGGCACCACGAAGGGGATGAAGCCGTGCGGCAAGGTGGCGTCGACGAGGTTCTCGTAGGTGCACATGCCCTGGACGTCGGCGGTGCCCGCCTCGGTGTCGATCGCGATGACGCCGTCGAGGCCCGAGACGTCGAGTCCGGGAGCGTCGGAGACGGTCCGGGGACGGAAGAGGTTCGAGGTCCGCTTCGCGAGGCGGACCCGCTTGCCGGGCGGGATCGCTGCGTACGACGCTGTCAGGCGGTCGACCGCCTCCTGATGAGAGTCCCAGCCCTTCACGGATTCCACGCTACTCCCGTGATCGCGGGCACATCCTCGGGGGGATGATTGCGGGACGCAACAGACGTCAGTCGAGCTGCCAGACGAGCACCTCGCCGGCCGTTCCGGCCCACGACAGGTCGTAGGGCCCGGCCCCCGTCAGGCGCGCCTCGTCGCCCGCGTCCAGACGGTGGTCGCGCAGGAGGACCGACCCGCGGGTGACGAGCACCAGGCCTCGGGGGGTCGCCGGGACCAGCACCGCCTGCTCGCGCTCGAGCCGCACGACGCCGAGCCGCCCGGGCGCGTGCACGTCGACCGTGGGCTGCAGGACACCGGTCCGGTCGGCGACCTCGGCCGCCGCGTACTCGGGAGCGCCCCCGCGGTCGGACGCGAGCATCATCTGGACGAACACGAGGCGCTCGGTCTCGGACGCGTTGACCTCGGAGTGCTCGGCGCCGTCGCCCGCACTGAGTCGCTGGGCGGTCCCCGGCGAGACGACGCCTCCGCCACCCGCGGAGTCCTCGTGCCGCAAGGTTCCCTCGAGGACCCAGGTGACGATCTCGACGTCGCTGTGGCGGTGCGCGGCGTAGCCGGCACCCGGGTCGAGGGTCTCGGTGTTGACCGCGCGGACGGGGCCGAAGCCGACGTTGTCGGGGTCGTAGTGGGCGCCGTAGGAGAAGCTGTGGCGGGTGCTCTTGCCGTCGCCCTCGGTGAGGTAGCGGTCGGCGGCGCGGCGGATCTCGATGCTCACGCGTATCCCAGCTCGTGCAGTCGGGCGTCGTCGATGCCGAAGTGGTGGGCGATCTCGTGGACGACGGTGATGCCGACCTCGTCGACCACGTCGGCCTCGGTGTCGCAGATCGCGAGGGTCGGGTTGCGGAAGACCATGATCCGGTCGGGCAGGGCGCCGGCGTAGGTCGAGTCGCGCTCGGTGAGGGGCACGCCGTCGTAGTAGCCGAGCAGGTCGGGGTCGTCGGCGGGCGGGTCGTCCTCGACGAAGAGGACGACGTTGTCCAGCAGCGCCGCGAGCTCGGGCGGCAGCTCGGCGAGGGCCTGCTCGGCCAGCTCGGCGAAGCGCTCGTGGCTGACCTCGACCATGCGCCCATCCTGCCGGACGCCGAGGCACCTAGAATGAGCCGCGTCCCGGCCCCCGTCGTCTAGCGGCCTAGGACGCCGGCCTTTCACGCCGGTAGCGCGGGTTCGAATCCCGTCGGGGGTGCCACGAGCTCTGCGAGGGGCACGCCCGACGGGATTCGGGAGGAGCACCCGCGGCCGGAGGCCGCCATGACAGACCGCGGCGCAGCCGCTCCGCGGCGACGGATCCCGTCGGGGGTGCTTCGCCCCCTGTGGGGTGTGCCTTCGGCCGCAGGCCCGACGCGCACCTCACAGGGGGCGAAAACTCGTCCAACGCTGCGATTCGAGGAGGAGCGAGCGCAGCGAGCGACGGAGTCCCGTCGGGGGTGCCACGAGCTCTGCAAGGGGCACGCCCGACGGGATTCGGGAGGATCGCCCGCGGCCGGAGGCCGCCATGACAGAGCGCAGCGCAGCCGCTCCGCGGCGACGGATCCCGTCGGGGGTGCCAGGAGCTCTGCGAGGAGCCGGAGGCCAACGCCGCCGCTTCACCACGACCTGGGAGCATGGACCCGTGCCAGGCACTCACACCCCCGAGCAGCAGGAGGCGTACAACCGCGTCCGGCGGCGGGTCTCCGCGCTGGGGTTCTTCGCGGTGGCGATCCACGGCGTGCTGGGACTGATCGTCGTGGCGCACCACGTGGTCGACGAGCCGGGACGGCGGGGAGACGCGGCGGCGCTGCTGGTGATGTCGGGCGTGGTCGCGGCCCTGACGTACACCGGCGTGCGTCTGATCCTCGGAGCGCGGTGGTTCCACCCGCTGTGGCTGGCGCTCGCGGCGGTGCCCACCGTCGTCGGCTTCTTCTGGGTGCTGTGACGCGCTGACGTCCGACGCGTGCGCCACGATGGGGTGATGGCGGCACGGTCGTGGATCCTCCACGTCGACATGGACATGTTCCTGGCGGCGGTCGAGATCCAGCGCCGTCCCGAGCTGGCGGGCAAGCCGCTGATCGTGGGCGGCCGCGGCGACCCGACCGAGCGGGCGGTCGTGTCGACGGCGTCGTACGAGGCGCGGGAGTTCGGCGTCCGATCGGGCATGCCGCTGCGGGTCGCGGTGCGCAAGTGTCCTGAGGCGATCCTCCTCCCGGTCGACTTCCCGGTGTACGAGGCGGCGTCCGAGCGGGTCATGGCGGCGCTCCGCGCGTACCCGGGCGCCGTCGTGCAGGTGCTCGGCTGGGACGAGGCCTTCGTCGGCCTGACCGTCGACGACCCCGTCGCGGCTGCGCGCGATCTGCAGCGCACCGTGCTCGAGGCCACGGGCCTGCACTGCTCGGTGGGGGTCGGCGACACCACCACGCGCGCCAAGATCGCGACCGACTTCGACAAGCCGCGAGGCGTGTTCGTGCTGACGCGCGACAACTGGCTGGAGGTCATGGGCGAACGGCCGGTCACGTCGCTGTGGGGTGTCGGCCCCCGCATCGCCGAGCGGTTGAACCGCCTCGGCATCGAGACCGTCCACCAGCTCGCCGCGAGTCCCGAGGAACCGCTGGCGGCCGAGTTCGGTCCGAACACCGGCCCGCACATCGGTCGACTCGGACGTGGATGGGGTGCCACGAGCGTCGACGACACGCCCTGGGTCGCGCGGGCGCACGGACACGAGACCACGTACCAGCAGGACCTCACCGACCCGGCCGACATCGACGCAGCCGTCCGAGTCCTGGCCGGTCAGGTCGCCGAGGACCTTCGCGCCGAGGGCAGGGCCTGCCAGCGCGTGCACCTGAAGGTCCGGTTCGCTCCGTTCTTCACCACGAACCGCAGCCGCAAGCTGGCCGAGCCCACGTTCGACGCCGACGTCGTGGCCGACACGGCCCTCGACCTGCTCGCCCGCCTCGACGACTCTCGCCCCGTCCGCCTGCTCGGCGTCCGGGGCGAGATGGTGCCGCCCGAGGGCGGCTACTGAGCCAGGGTCAGTGACTCGTCAGCGTGAACCAGTGACTCGTCAGCGGGGTGAGGAGGTAGCGGGGGCGGGGTAGCCCTCGGACGGCTGCACGATGACGAAGCCCTGGCCGGCGAACGAGACCTGGATGGCCTCGCCCGAGCCGCGGCCGATCAGCGCACCGGCCGACACGCTGGTCTTGAGGCTGGTCTGCAGGTCGGCCGACCACGCGACGACGGCGTTGGTGTCGGCGTAGGTGGGGGCCTCGCCCGCGTTGAGGACGACCGGCTCGCCGTCGGTCGTGATGGCGACCCAGCCGGTGCCGCGCAGGGTCGTGTTGAACAGGCCGCCGGCCGCGATGCTGCCGCCCTTGACCCGCTCGACGTTCCACTCCAGCGACGACGAGAAGGCCAGCACGTTGGCGCCGTTGACCGAGATGCCGCTCTGGGTCAGCTGCAGCACGTGCACGTGCTTGGCGGTGTCGGCCAGGAAGACGTCACCCGCGCCCTCGACGCGCATCAGCGACAGCCCCTCGCCGGTCACGGCCTTCTTGAGGAACTTGGCGGCGCCGCCGCCCTGGTAGGCGAACGAGACGTCGCCCTGGTAGGCGACCATCGCGCCCTGCCGGGCCATGAACGGCTCGCCCACGCGCACGCGGAGCAGCCGATTGTTCTGCAAGGTGGCCCCGGCGCCCTGGACCTCGGCGAAGCGGCCGTCGATCAGGTCCCCGCTGATGCCGGGAGCCGCGACCGGGGCCTCGGTGGCGACCGGAGCGGGCGCGACCTGGGCCGGCGCCTCGAGGACGGGCTCGGGGGCCGGAGCGTCGACCACGGGCGGCACGGCCGCGACGGCGGGATCGGGAACGGGAGCGACGAGCGGTGCCGACACGTCCGGTGCCGAGACGTCGGCGGCAGGGGCGTCGGTCTCGAGCGCGCCGGCCTCGACCGCACCGGTCTCGATCGGCTCCGGAGCGGGCTGCAGGTCGTCGACCGGGCCCCCGACGTCCGCGGGCGTGCCCTCGGCCTCGACGGGTGGGAGGACCGACTCGAGCGGACCGGCCTCAGGCTCGACCGGCTCGGCAGGTCCCTCGGCGGACGGCGCGCCGTCGTACGGCCCGACCTCGGGCTGGACCGGCCCGGACTCGACCAGACCGGAGTCGATGGGCCCAGAATCGATGGGCCCGGACTCGATGGGCCCGGGCTCGACCGCCGCGTAGTCCTCGGCCTCGTAGGGCTCGTCGTCGATGGGTCCGGCGGTCAGCGGGCTGCGGCCGTAGACCGACTCCGACGCCGCCGCGGCAGCGTCCGGTGACGGTGAGAACCAGTCGTCGTCGGCGGGCCCAGGCGCTGGATCGGCGACCGGAGTCGCGTCGACGAGCGTGGACTCGACCCACGGCTCCGCGGCGGGCTGGGCGTCGGCGTCGATCGACGCGGTGGTCTCATTCGGCGCAGGCTCCGTGTCGGCCGCGATCGACTCGACGGGCTCGGTCGTCACCGGATCGCTCGCCGTCGGCTCCTCGGCGACCGACTCCTCGGCCACGGGCTGCTCCGCGACCGGCTCCTCGACCACGGGCTGCTCCGCGACCGGCTGCGCGGCGACGGGCTCCTCGGCCACGGGCTGGGCGCTCGCGGCGACGGCCTCGGCGGCCTTCTCCTCGGTGCGGGCGGCGTAGGGGTCGTCGGCGACGGTCTCCTCGACCTGCTGCTGCACGACCTGCTCGGCCTGCTGCGTGGCGGGCGGAGCGGTGGGCAGCGGCGAGATGGACTGGATGCCCTGGTCGGCGACGTGCTCGGTCCAGATGCGGCCGTCCCAGTAGCGGAGCTCGTGCTCGCCGGTCGGGTCCGGGTGCCAGTTGGCAGTCATGGGCTATCCCCCTCAGTTCGTGACCACGCCATCCTGTCAGGTCCGCAGGTCCACTGCGCGACGACCGTCTCACCTGCGCGCCGACGTGCTTCGGATGGCAGGATCGCGCCATGGCTGCCGGGCGCTACGCACCCTCCCCATCGGGGGACCTGCACCTGGGGAACCTCCGCACCGCGCTCCTGGCGTGGGTCGCCGCTCGACGCTCCGGCCGCGCCTTCGTGCTGCGGGTCGACGACCTCGACCGGGTCCACCCAGGCGCCGAGGAACGTCAGCTCGAGGACCTCGCCACGCTCGGCCTGGACTGGGACGGACCCGTGCTGCACCAGTCCGACCGCGTCGCCGCGTACGACCGCGTGGTCGACGAGCTGACGGCCCGCGGACTGACCTACGAGTGCTTCTGCACGCGGCGCGAGATCCTCGAGGCACCGACCGCACCGCATCACCCGCCGGGGTCGTACCCGGGCACGTGCCGCGACCTGACCGACGACGAACGAGCCCGCCGACGCGCCGAGCGGCCGGCCGCGGTCCGGCTGCGGGCCGAGGTCGACACCTGGACGGTCGACGACGTCGCCCACGGTCGGTTCACCGGAGCCGTCGACGACCTGGTGCTGCGGCGCGGCGACGGCGTGCCGGCCTACAACCTCACGGTCGTGGTCGACGACGACGTCCAGGGCGTCGACCAGGTGGTCCGCGGTGACGACCTGCTGCCGTCGACCCCCCGCCAGGCCTACCTCGCGACCGTGCTGGGCCTGCGGCTGCCGACGTGGTGGCACGTCCCGCTGGTCCTCGGCCCCACGGGCGCCCGCCTGGCCAAGCGCGACGGAGCCGTCACGTCGCGCGAGCTCGTCGCCCACGGCCTCGACCCCGTCCGCCTCATCGCGGCGTCCCTCGGGTCGTCGGCGAGCACGGCGGCCGAGCTGCTCGACGACCTCGACCTGTCTGCGATCCCTCGCGATCCCTGGGTGTTCTCCCCGCCGGGGCACGCAGGGCGGTGACCCTCGCACCCTTCGCTTCTCGGGCCGGTGGCTCCGGCACCTGGTGAGCGTCGAATCCGGTGCGAGATCGACCGCCCCGTCGCGGCGTTCGGTGCCGGACTCACCGCTCGGGTGGCGGAGGGTCAGTGGGCGTCGACGTGCGCCTCGATCAGGTCGGCGAGCACGGCGGGCTGCTCGAGCGTGCTGGAGTGGCCGGCCGCCGGCACGACCTCCAGGCGCGAGCCCGCGATCCCCGCATGGATGGCCTCGGCCTTGGCGACCGGAGTCGCCACGTCCTCCGCACCGACCACGACGAGGGTCGGCGCCGTGATGGCGGGCAGCAGGTCGTGCACCGGCGCGCGGTCGGTGACTCCATGGATCGCGCGCTGCATGCCCCTGCGCTCGACACCCTTCAGCACGCGCATCCAGTCGTCCGTGTGCACACGGCTGCCCGGGTCGGCCAGGAACGTCGGACCGAACATGATGGGTTCGACCTGGCCGCGCAGCGGGCCCATGCCGACCCAGCGGTAGACCCTGCCGAGCAGCCGGTAGCGCGAGATCTTGTCGGGGTCCTCGGGCCCGGAGCTGGTGTCGAGCAGGGTGAGCGAGCGGACGAGATCGGGGCGACGGGCCGCGAGTCGGATCCCGACGAAGCCGCCCATCGACAGCCCCACGTAGTGCACCGGTCCGGCGTCGAGCGACTCGACGATCGCGGTGGCGTCGGCCGCGAGCGCGTCCATGTCGTACCCGTCCGGCGCCGCGGGCGACCGACCCTGCCCGCGCCAGTCGATCGTGACGCAGCGGTACCGCGACCGCAGGCGCTCGACCTGGGCCGCGAACATCAGACCGCTGAAGAGCAGTCCGTGCCCGAACACGACGGCCGGCGCGTCGGGACGGCCGGGCGGCGCACCGGTGTCCTCGACGTGGACGCGAGCACCGTTGACCGACACGAGAGGCATGGACCCGTGCCTACCCGCTGGGCCGGACCGTGGCAAGGGTGGCGCGCGGCGATGGGAGCTCGGCGGCACCGCTTGACATAGTTTGTGAGTCATCACTAACTTGCTGGCATGGTGACCGGACAGCGCATGAAGGCAGAGGACCGCAAGGTCTTGATCCTGGAGAAGGCGGTCGAGGAGTACGGCCGGGTCGGCATGCACGCGACGTCGACCGAGCGCATCGCCGAGCTCGCCGGAGTCTCGCAGCCCTACCTCTTCCGTCTCTTCGGCACCAAGGCCGACCTCATCGTCGCGGCGATCGAGCAGCACACCGCGCGACTGCGCACCGCGTTCCGCGCGGCCGTCGAGCAGCGCGCCGAGGGCACGTCACCGCTCGAGGCGATGGCGTTCGCCTACCTGTCGTTCATGGACGCCGACGCCAACGCGCTGCGCTGCCAGCTGCACACCTGGGCCGCGGCGTCGGACCCGGCGATCAAGGACGTCGCCCAGCGCACGTACCGCGAGATCTGGGACGACGTCGTCGAGCTCAGCGGCGCGCCGGCCGACGAGGTCCGCGACTTCATGGCCCAGGGCATGCTGCTGACCGTCCTGGGCTCGATGGACCTGATGGACCTGTTCGGGGACCCCGCTCCCGTCGTCGCCGACCTGTTCGGCGGAACCGACGACTCCACCCAGGAGGCTCAGTGATGTTCACCGCCCTGTCCCACCTCGCGACCAGTCACCCACGCCGCGTCCTCCTGGCGACGGTCGTGTTCTTCGCCTTCGCCGGGGTGGTCGGCGGACCGGTCGCCGGCCTGCTGAACGCCGACAACGACTCGTTCGCCGACACCGGCGCGCCCAGCGCGCACGCCATCGACCGGATCGAGGAGGCATCGGGCCTCGCGGCGTCGCCCGCCACGATCGCCCTGGTCGCCACCGACGACACCGAGGCGCTCGACGCCGCGCGCGCTGCGCTCGAGGCGAGCTCCGAGGTCGCGCAGGTCGTCGGCGGCCCCGACGCCGGTCCGCAGTTCGTGTCGCGCGACGGCTCCCTCACCTACCTGGCCGCGATCTACGCGGCCGACGCCGACGCCGACCACACCACCGAGGAGCTGCGTGACGCGCTCGGTCGCATCGACGGCGTCACGATAGGCGGCGCGGGTCCGGCCTACCAGCAGGTCAACGAGCAGGTCGAGAGCGACATCGTGCGTGCCGAGATGCTCGCCTTCCCGCTGCTGTTCGTGGTGTCGCTGTTCGTGTTCCGCTCGGCGGTGTCGGCGCTCCTGCCGCTGCTCGTGGGCGGGCTGACGATCGTCTCGTCGCTGGTCGTGCTCCGCGCAGCCAACGAGGTCGTCGACATCTCGATCTTCGCGCTCAACCTCATCACGGGCCTGGGGCTCGGCCTCGCGATCGACTACTCGTTGTTCATGGTGTCGCGCTTCCGCGAGGAGCTGGTGCGTCAGGGTCCCGGCGCCGACGCCGTCCGCACGACCGTGATGACCGCCGGGCGGACGGTGCTGTTCTCGGCGGTCACGGTCGCCGGAGCGGGGCTCGCGCTGCTGGTCTTCCCGCTGCGGTTCCTCTACTCGATGGGCATCGGCGTGACGATCGTGGCGCTGGTCGCGGCGGCGGTGTCGCTGCTGGTGCTGCCCGCGCTCTTCGCGGTGCTGCAGCTGCGGGTCAACGCCCTCGCGCCCGCCCGGTGGCGGCGGGCCCAGGAGGCCGACGCCCGGAGCGAGACCCGGGGCTTCTGGTATCGGCTCTCGCACTTCGTGATGCGATTCCGCATCGGGACCGCGCTGGCCGGTGCCGCCGTGCTGGTCGCGCTCGGCCTGCCGTTCCTGGGCGTGAAGTTCACCGGGGTCGACGCCACGGTGCTGCCCGACAGCGCGTCGGCCAAGGTCGTCGACTCGACCCTGCGGGCGGAGTTCGAGGGCGCCGAGTCGACGCCGATCGTGGTCGCGATCGATGCGCCGGAGTCCGACGCCGCCGCGATCGCCGAGTACGCCCGCGAGCTCGGTTCGCTCGACGACGTCTCGCAGACCGCGGAGCCGCGCTACGTCGGCGACGACACGTGGCAGGTCGACGTGATCCCGGCGCACTCCACGCTCGACGAGAGGACGCTCGAGCTCGTGGACGCCGTGCGCGACGTGCCCGCACCGGGCCCGGCCCTGGTCGGAGGCGACAGCGCCGCGCAGGTGGACCAGGTCGCCTCGATCGTCGACGGGATCCCCCTCGCGCTCGGCATCCTCGCAGTCCTCACCTTCGTGACCCTGTTCCTGATGACGGGGTCGGTCGTGCTGCCACTCAAGGCGCTCGTGATGAACCTGCTGACCATCTCGGCGACGTTCGGCGTGCTGGTGCTGGTGTTCCAGGACGGGCGGTTCGAGGGGCTGCTCGACTACACGAGCCAGGGCGGCCTGGAGTCGTCGCAGCCGGTCTTCCTGTTCGCGGTCGCCTTCGGCCTGTCGACCGACTACGCGGTGTTCCTGCTGACCCGCATCAAGGAGGCCCGCGACGCCGGGGCCGGGGAGCGCGAGGCGGTCGCGCTCGGCTTGCAGCGCACCGGTCGGATCGTGACGGCGGCCGCCCTGCTCTTCGCGATCGCCCTGGGCGCCTTCGCGACCTCGGAGATCATCTTCATCAAGGAGCTCGGCGTCGGGACGGCCGTCGCGGTGCTCGTCGACGCGACGATCGTGCGGGCCCTGCTCGTCCCGTCGCTGATGGCGATGCTCGGCCGTGCCAACTGGTGGGCCCCCGCCCCCCTGCGCCGCCTCCACGCCCGCATCGGGCTGCGCGAGGGCTGACACTCCCACGCGGTGACCGGTTCACAGCGGCGTCGGTGCCGACGCCGACCGGTCGGGCTGCGGTGCCCCGACGACGTCGCCCCCTCCCGGACGGATCCGGGAGGGGGCGACGTGTCGTGCCGATCAGGTCAGATCAGACCCTTGTCGGTCAGCCACTGCTTGGCCAGGTCGGCCGGCTTGGCCTTGTCGGCGCCCTGGTTCTTGGCGTTCAGATCCAGCAGGTCCTGCGTCGTGAGCTCGGCCGAGATCTTGTCGAGGACGTCCTCGACCTTGTCGCTGGCCTTCTTGTCGGCGATCAGCGGGATGACGTTCTGCGCCGCGATGAGGTTCTCGGGATCCTCGAGCGTCACGAGGTCGTTCTCGACGATCGACGGCGTGGTGGAGTAGATGTCGGCCACGTCGACCTTGCCGTCGAGCAGCGCCTTGAGGGTGGCGGGGCCGCCGCCGTCGCTGATCGGCGTGAACTTGATCCCGGTGATGCCGTAGACCTTCTCCAGACCGGGGATGCCGTACGAGCGGGTCTTGAACTCGGGGTTGGCGCCCAGCTTGAGGCCGTCGATCTTCTTCAGGTCGGCGATCGTGGTGAGTCCGTTCTTCTCCGCGAACTCCTTGGTGACGTTGAGGGAGTCCTTGTCCTCGGCCGCCGACGCGTCGAGCACCTCGAGGTCCTCGGGCAGGGCGTCGTCGAGCGCGTCGTCGATCTGCTCGGGCGACGTGGCCGTGGCCTCGGGGTCGAAGTAGGTGAGCAGGTTGCCCGAGTACTCCGGCACCAGGTCGATCTCGCCGTTCTGCAGGGCCTTGATGTAGACCTCACGAGCACCGATGTTGAGCTTGGTCTCGACCTTGACACCCTCGGCCTCGAGGGCCTGGGCGTAGATCTCGGCGAGGATCTCGTTCTCGGGGAACGCGGCCGAGCCGACCGTGATGGTGTCGGACGCGGACTGCTCGCCCTCGGTCGGGTCGCCCCCGCACGCGGCGAGGGACAGACCCAGGACGGCCGTCGCGGCGACGGCGGTGAGCTTGCGAGTGAACATGTTCTCTTCTTCTCTCTTCGGGGGAGCTGTTGCAGTGGAGGTCGGCTCAGGCGCCGACCGGACGAGCGGCGGGCCGGCGGCCCGACGCGAGGGACTGGAGGGCGGCGAAGACACCGTCGAGGACGAGCGCCAGGGCCACGACGACGACCGACCCGCCGGCCATCTGCGGGTAGTCGCTGACGGCCTGGCCGTCGATCAGGTAGCGGCCGAGTCCGCCGAGACCGACGTAGGCGGCGACCGTCGCCGTGGCGACGACCTGCAGGACCGCCGACCGGATGCCGCCGACGATGATGGGCAGACCGAGCGGGATCTCGACGCGGGTGAGGATCTGCCACTCGGTGAACCCCATCGCCCGCGCGGCATCGACGGTCTGGCTGTCGACGGCCTCGACGCCGGCGTACGCACCGGCGAGCAGCGGCGGGATCGCGAGGACGACGAGGGCGATGAGCGGAGGGGTCAGCCCGATGCCCAGGTACAGCGCGATGAGCGTGAGCAGGCCCAGCGTGGGCAGGGCTCGCATCGCGCCGGTGAGGGCGACCGCGACCGACCGGAAGCGTCCGGTGTGGCCGATCCAGAACCCCAGCGGGACCGCGATGACGGCCGCGATCGCGATGGTCTCGGCCGTGTAGCCGACGTGCTCGAGGAGCCGGTGCGGGATGCCGTCGTCGCCGCTCCAGCGCACGGAGTCGGTGAGCCACTCGACGGTGTCGGTGACGACGCTCATGCGCGCACCCCCGTGAACCTGGACCAGAACGCCTGCCTCGGCCGCGACGTGGGCGCCGCGGTGCGCTGGGCCCGCGACCAGGGCATCAGCACTCGCCCGGCGAGCACCAGCAACAGGTCGAGCAGGAGCGCGAGCAGCACGATCGCGCCGATGCCGATGACGATCTCGGTGAGGAAGTCGCGCCGGAACCCGTCGGTGAACAGGGAGCCGAGGTTGGAGACGCCGATGAGGCTGGCGACGCTGAGCATGCTGACCGTGCTGACCGACACGACGCGCAGTCCGGCCAGCAGCACCGGACCGGCGAGCGGCAGCTCGACGCGGAACACGCGTTGCGCTCCGGAGAAGCCGGCTGCGGTGGCGGCGTCGACCACCGCCGGCGACACCGATCCGAAGGCGTCGGTCGCGGTGCGCACCATGACGGCCGCGGCGTAGGTGGACAGGGCCACGACGACGTTGACGACGCTGAGGAAGCCCGTGCCCAGCACGCCGGGCAGGATCACGAACAGCGCGATCGACGGGATCGTGTAGAGGACGCCGACCAGGGCGACGGTGAGACCGCGGATGCGGGGGTGCTGGTGGGCGTACCAGCCGATGGGCAGCGACACCGCGAAGCCGATCAGCGTCGACACGACGCTGATCCAGGCGTGGCGCACGAACAGCTCGCGCACCAGGTCGAGGTTGTCGAGGAGCCAGGTCATCGGCGGGTCACGCCTTCAGCACGCCGGCGGCCTTGCCGGTGCCGTCGACGACGACCCGGACGCCGTCGCGCTCCTCGACCCGTAGCTCGCGGTGGCCCTTGTCGAGGCCGATGAAGCTGCGCACGAAGTCGTCGGCCGGGTGGGCCAGGATGTCGGCCGGTGCGCCGACCTGGGCGACCACACCGCCCTTCTTGAGGATGACGACCTGGTCGCCGAGCAGGACCGCCTCGTCGATGTCGTGCGTGACGAACACGATCGTCTTGTCGAGCT
>JALRKU010000424.1 GCA_023254755.1 Aeromicrobium sp.
GACCGACTGCTCACACAACTTAAGAAACGCTTCACGCCAGAAGCGTAAAGCGTTTCTGTTAGCTGCGACGGGCTAGAACAGCCTCAGAAAGAAGCGCCAGCACCGTCTCAGAATCATCCCACCCCAAACAGGCATCGGTAATGCTCTTGCCATATGTGAGCGCATTCGGGTCGTCTTTTCCAGGTGTGAATTTTTGTGCGCCTTCCTCAAGATGGCTTTCGACCATCACACCGAAAATTTGGTGCGAACCTGCACTGACTTGGGCCGCTATATCGCGTGCGACATCAACCTGACGTTCGAATTTTTTGCTGCTGTTTGCGTGGCTGCAATCAACCATCACGGTCGCCGGCAACTTGGTATTTCACCTCAGCATCATCATCGTCCTGGTCGGTGTCGCCGGAGGTTCTCTGCTCGGCTCGCGTGGGGCGGCGATCGTCACCGAGGGGGACAGCTTCTCCAACACGCTCACCCAGTACGACGAGTTCGGCGCGGGCACGTTGTTCGACCCCGGGGATCTGGTCCCGTTCGCCCTGACCCTCGACGACTTCGAGGCACGGTTCCAGACCGACGGTCCGCAACGAGGCGCTCCGACCCTGTTCCGGGCCAGAGGCACCTACCTCGAGCCGGGGAGCACGGAGCCCCGTCCGTTCGACATCTCGGTCAACCATCCATTGACGATCGACGGCACGTCGGTCTATCTCGTCGGCAACGGGTACGCGCCGGTCATCCGAGTGACGTCGCCGGACGGACGAGTCGTCTTCGACGAGGCCGTGCCGTTCCTGCCGGCCGACGCGACGTACACCTCCAACGGAGTCGTCAAGGTGGCCGAGGCTCGACCCGAGCAGCTCGGATTCCAGGGCTTCTTCCTGCCGACGGCCGTGTCCCGCGGCGATGTCGAGGCGTCGTTCTCCGCCTTTCCCGCAGCCGCGAACCCGCTGCTCGGCCTGCTGGTGTGGAAGGGAGATCTCGGACTCGACGCCGGAGCGCCCCAGTCGGTCTACGTCCTCGACAAGCGCCGGATGACCCAGTACCAGGACGCCGACGGCAAGCCGCTGCGCATCACGCTGAGCCCGGGCACGGTCGCCGACCTGCCCGACGGGGGAACGATCGAGTTCGTCGGGCTCAAGCAGTTCGCGCGCTTCCAGATCGGCTCGGCGCCGGGCGCCACCGTGCCCCTCGTCGGCATCAGCATCGGACTGCTCGGACTCATGCTCTCCCTCTACGTACGTCAGCGCCGGACCTGGATGAGGATTCGACATCACCAGGGGGTGACGACCATCGAGGTCGCCGTGCTCGACCGCACGCAGCGCGCCGACCTCCCACCCGACATCACGGCCCTGGTGAACCGACTCCGACGTGAACTGCCCGAACGCTGATACGCGACTCACCATTGGTCAGCGATGGGTGTATGGTCAGCGCATGCTGACCATTGCGCCCAAGCACGACGTCGTCGTCCGGCTGGGGCGAGCGATGTCCGATCCGTCGCGCGCCACCATCCTTCTCAGGCTCCTCGAGGGCGCGGGATACCCGGCAGAGCTCGCCGCCTCGCTCGACCTCTCGAGGACCAACGTGTCCAACCACCTCGCCTGTCTGCGAGGCTGCGGCATCGTCGTCGCGGTGCCCGAGGGGCGTCGAACCCGGTACGAGATCGCCGATCCGCACCTCACCCGCGCCCTCGAGCAGCTGGTCACGGTCGTGCTCGCGGTCGACGACGGCGCCGAGTGCGCCGACGAGCAGTGTGACGTGCCCCTGTGCTGCGGGCCGGGCGCCGAGGCGGTGGAGGCATGAGCGCCGCGTGCTGCGGGCCTGAGGACGAGCAGACCGCGTCCACGGCGACCGAGCACGACCACCACGCGGGCATACCGGCGTGGTGGCAGGATCGGAGTCTGCTGCTTCCCGCGGTCGCCGGCGTGGCTCTCGTGGCCGGGTACCTCGCCAGGTGGGCGGGGTCCGACAGCGGCGAGACCGCCTTGCACCTGGTGGCATTGGCGGCCGGCGCCTGGACGTTCGTGCCGAGCGCGGTGCGCAACCTCGCGCGCGGTTTCCTTGGAGTCGGTCTGCTGATGACGATCGCTGCTGTCGGTGCCGTCGCTCTCGGGCACGTCGGTGAGGCGGCGGCCCTGGCTTTCCTCTTCTCGATCGCCGAGGCGCTCGAGGACCGCGCGATGGACAAGGCGAAGCACGGACTGTCCGCACTGCTGTCGCTCGTTCCCCGGACCGCACGGGTGGCTCGCGCCGGTCAGGTCGTCGAGGTCGACGTGGCTTCCCTCCAGATCGATGACGTCCTCGTCGTCGCGGCGGGTGACCGCATCGCGACCGACGGCGTCGTGGTGTCTGGTCGTTCGAGTCTCGACACCTCCGCGATCACCGGGGAGTCCATTCCGGTCGAGGTGGGCCCGGACGACGAGGTGCTCGCGGGATCGGTCAACGGCAGCGGCGCACTGCACGTCCGCGCTTCGGCAGCGGGGACCGACAACTCCCTGACCACCATCGTCCGCCTGGTCCAGGAGGCGCACAGCCGCAAGGGCGAGCGTGCGCGTCTGGCCGACCGCATCGCCCGACCGCTCGTCCCGATCGTGCTCGTCACGGCCGCGCTGGTCGCGGCCATCGGCTCGCTGCTCGGCGACCCCTCCCTGTGGATCGAGCGCGCGCTGGTCGTGCTGGTGGCGGCTTCGCCGTGCGCGTTGGCGATCGCGGTGCCCGTCACCGTCATCTCCGCCATTGGCTCCGCGAGCCGCCTCGGCGTCATCATCAAGTCCGGTGAGGCGTTCGAGCAGTTCGGCACCATCCGCCAGGTCGCGCTCGACAAGACCGGAACGTTGACCCGCAATCGCCCCGAGGTCACCGACGTCGCCACCGTCGACGGTGTCGAGCGCGACGACGTGCTTCGATGGGCAGCCGCCCTGGAACGGACCAGCACTCATCCGCTGGCCGCCGCCGTCGTCGCGGCGAGCGGCCGCTCGGCCGAGGCGGTCGACGTGGAGGAGCACGCCGGCCGCGGCATCAGCGGCACCGTCGAGAGCATGTCCTTCCGCGTCGGAAGCCCCCGCTGGATCGCCCCCGCGGCCCTGACGCAGGCGGCCGACGCGATGGCCGAGGGAGGCATGAGCATCGTCATCGTCGAGCGTGACGGCGACGTGGTCGGCGTCATCGGGGTGCGGGACGAGCTGCGGCCGGAGGCCGTCGAGGCAGTTCGAGCCCTGCGCGACCAGGGCATCGAGCCGGTCATGCTGACTGGCGACAACGCACGCACGGCGCACGCACTCGCCGCGGAGGCCGGCATCGAGGTGGTCCACGCCGAGCAGCTGCCCCAGGACAAGGCCGACGTCGTGGCGACGATGACCCGCACGTCGCCCACGGCCATGATCGGCGACGGCATCAACGATGCTCCAGCACTGGCGACGGCCACGGTCGGCATCGCGATGGGAGCGACGGGGTCGGCTGCCGCAGTCGAGTCCGCGGACGTGGCCTTCACGGGCCACGACCTGCGACTGATCCCGGCCGCCGCCGCCCACGCCCGTCGCGGTCGCGCCATCATGACCGGCAACATCGTGCTGGCGCTCGCCATCATCGTGGTCCTGTTCCCGCTCGCCCTGTTCGGCGTGCTGGGGCTGGCGGGAGTCGTGCTCGTCCACGAGGTGGCCGAGGTGGTCGTCATCTTGAACGGAGTTCGAGCGGCCCGCGTCCGCGGCGCCGACCTGCCGCCCCTCGAGTCCCGGCGTGGCATCTCGATCGAGCAGGACGTCGTCGACGACGCGTGCTGTGCTCCGCCGGCACCGCGCGTGGTCACCGTCAAGCAGCTCGAGCCGTGCGAGGGTGGGTGCGACTGCTGCGCCCCTGTCACCACCGGTCTGCAGATCCAGTCGCGCGGCGGTCGCTGAGCCGATGTCAGGGAACGGTCTCGGCGGCGACGGCCGTGCGGTCGTCGATCGTGCGTCGGGCGGTGTCGACGACCGACGGCTGACGGCCGCGTGGCACGTAGCTGACCGCTCGCTCGATCGCCGCGCGGTTCGTCACCACGATGAGCTCGTCAGAGCTCATCCCCGACCGGAGCCCTGGGTCCGGGTGGTCCGCGACGTGCGCGCGCGACTCGGCTGCCGTGGGGGTCGCCGACCCCGTCGAACGCATGAGCCCGCGCAGAGCTGCCAGCTCTCCTCGCATCAGGCGCAGCTGCCCGGAGCGACGCTCGCCCGATCCGGGGTTCTCGGCAAGTGGCGAAGCCTCGAGCAAGACGATGTCAGCCTGCAGGTGCATCACGGCGTCGTGGGCGTAGTCGTGGTCTGCTGCGTTGAAGGTGGTCGAATAGCTGGAGGTGCCAGAGCACGCTGCGGGCAGCAGCGCCAGGGCAGCGATGGTCACACGTCGTCGCATGGGGTTCCTGACGGTTCGGAGGGTGGACGGGTCGAGGTCCGCAGCACGCGGACCGACCCGTCAGCACGTCAGGCGACCGACCAGGTGGAGATGTCGCGGCCCGGGTCCGCGCAGGCGGCGAGGTGCCGGTCGGCAGTCCTCGACGCGGGGGGCGGGCCTTCTGGCCTGGCGGGTCACTGCAGCACCCCCGAAGATCACGAGGATCGCCGAGCAGGCGAGAAGCAGTCCACACGCGAGCGCGTCGTCGCCGCGGATCTCGCCGACGATGCCACTCGGCGTCACCGACGCAGGTTCGGCGACCGTCGAATGGGCGGCTGCGGTGATCGCGTGGTCGGCATCGCCCGAGCTGGACGTGGCGGCTGCCGCCCCGAGAGCCATGAGTGCGAGAGCAGCGAGCAGACTGCACCGGCGTGCGATCACGGCGAAGGCGGACACGCGCGACCACCTCTCGACCTCCGACGTCGCTGCTCCACGACGCCTAGGATTAGCACACTCAACCTGACGGGCCACCGCTCTGCTCGACCGACTCGGTCACACAGAGTCTGGTTTACTACTTCGAGTAGTACGTGTCGTCCGACCACGTCACGAACCTGGGAGCACAGATGACGTCGATGCCGTCCGCTGCGGCGGGGCGCCGCGCGGGTTCGCGCAGGACGTTCGCGCTCGCCGTCGTCGTGCTCGCGATCTTCGGGCTGCACCACCTGGTGGCCGGCCAGCTCGAACCGGGCCACTCCGGATCAGGAGCCACCGTGTCCACCGTGTTGGGGATCGGAAGCGACGCGATCGTAACGGCCGAACCGTCGAAGACCTCGCCGCTGGGGCTTGAGCACGGCGGGCTGCTCGACGACTCGGGCGCGATGGCTCTCTGCGTGGCGCTCATCCTCGCTGCGACCGTCGCCGCGTTCGTCGCCCGTCACGGACTCGGCAGCACCCTCCACGTCCTCCGACGTGCGACGACCCGGCTCCCGTCACCGCGGCGCAGCCCGGTGCTCCGAGAACCTCTGTTCACGACCTCCATCATTCGCTGCTGACAGGCCGAGTCGACGACGCACGTCGTCGACTTCGCTGACCTGTCCGCACGCTGACCGGAGGAACCATGTTCTCGTCCACCTCTCTCGGTCACGCCGTCATTCCACCGACGTCGTGACCCCGCGTGGCAGACACGTCGAACGACGACGTGCTGCTCCCCGGCTGCTGTTCGCCGCCGTCGTGTCGGTCGTGGTCCTTGCGCTCTCGGCCTGGACCGGAGTCCTCGCGGCCGACCGAACGGACGTGACCGCCGAAGTCGTGCCGACCTCCGCTCCTGACCTGGCCGGCGCGGAACCTCGCGAGCAGGCGCCGTCGGCTCCGACGACACCCACGTCAGAGCCGGCTCCGGCGAAAGCGCATGTCGCCGAGATTCCGCTGCAGGGTGACGGGACGTTCGACACCGAGGCTTCTTCGGGGCGACGCGCTGGAAGTGGCAACCTGTTGACCTACGAGGTCGGGGTGGAGGGCGGCGTGCCCGTCGACGCGTCCGAGTTCGCTGCGGAGGTCGAGCGGACGTTGTCGGATCCTCGAGGCTGGACGTCGCGCGGCTGGGCGTTCCAGCGAGCGCGTGCCGCCGGCACCAGGATCCTTCTCGCCACGCCCGCCACGACCGACCGGCTGTGCGCGCCGTTGCAGACCCGCGGCGAGGTGTCGTGCCGGAACGGCGACCTGGTCGTCATCAACGCCGTGCGCTGGACACGCGGAGCCACGTCCTACAGCGGCGACGTCGCCCGCTATCGGCAGTACCTCATCAACCACGAGGTCGGCCACCGGCTCGGCCGCGGCCACGAGACCTGTGCAGCCCCCGGGGCCAAGGCACCCGTCATGGCCCAGCAGACCAAGGGCCTGCAGGGCTGCACGCTCAACCCCTGGCCATGAACCAGACCCACGAAGGAACCATGAAGATCACATCACTCGTCCTCAGAGGACTCACCGCCACGGCCGTGGCAGCCGTCGCCGTCCTGGGCTTCGCGACGCCCGCCAACGCCCACGCGTCGCTCGCCGACTCGAACCCGAAGAACGGCGCGTCCCTCGAACAGATGCCAGAGACCCTCTCGGTCACCCTCAACGAACCGGTCGCCGAACCCGCATACCTCGTCGTCACGGACTCCACCGGCAAGACCGTCGCCGGCGACGGCGTGTCCGTCGACGACAAGACCGTGACCACCCAGGTCGACCGAGCCGTGCCCGCCGGTGACTACACGCTCGCGTACCGAGTCGTGTCGGTCGACGGGCACGCCGTCACGGGCAAGATCGACTTCGCGCTCACGCCGGGAGCCGCCCCGTCCACCCCGACTCCACGGCCGAGTGCGACCACCGCGACGCCTGACGAAGACGTCACCGTCACCCGCGCGTCCGACACCACCGACAGCACGTCGGCCTACGTCGTGATCGCCTTCTTCGTCGTCGCGATGGCCGGCCTGATCTGGATGGTCCGCGCCGGCCTCAAGTCGACCGATGCCGAGGACGACGCATGAACGTCACCCCCACCGATCGGCGCTCGTGATGGGTGCCGGACACAGCCACCCGCCCGCGCCTAGCGGACATGCCGGCGCCCGATACCGCCGACGACTCACGATCTCGTTCGCGCTGATCGCGACGTTCTTCGTCGTGGAGCTCGTCTGGGGCCTGCTGTCGAACTCGCTCGCGCTCATCTCCGACGCCGGGCACATGGCCGCGGACGTGGTCGCTCTCGGAGCCGCTCTCGCGGCGACGCAGATCGCCACGCGAAAGGACACGACCGGGCGCCGCACCTTCGGGTCCTACCGTGCCGAGGTCTTCGCCAGCGGTCTCACCGTCCTGCTGATGCTCGGCGTCTCGGTCTACGTCGTCGTCGAGGCACTCAGCCGGGTCGGCGGCGAGGTCGAGGTCTCGACCGGTCCGATGATCGTCGTCGGCGGTCTCGGCCTGCTGGTCAACATCATCGTCATGCTCCTCCTTCGCAACGGCGCGCAGGAGAGCCTCAACGTCAAGGGCGCGTACTTCGAGGTGGTCGCCGACACCGCAGGATCGGTGGGAGTCGTGCTGGCGGGCATCCTCATCTCGACGACGGGGCAGGGCTGGTGGGACACCGCGGTCGCCCTCGCCATCGGTGCGTTCGTCGCGGTGCGTGCTGTCATCCTCGGGCGCCAGGTCCTGGCCGTGCTCGGCCAGCAGGTCCCCGAAGGGATCGACGCCGAGCAGGTCGCCGCCGACCTGGCCGACGTGGAAGGCGTGGAAGACGTCCACGACCTCCACATCTGGGTCCTGACCTCCGGGATGAACGTCGCCACCGCTCATCTCGTCAGCGACGACCCCACCACCTTCGGCGCCACGCTCGACCAGGCCCGCTCCCTCTTGCGGGACACCTACGGCATCGAGCACGCCACGCTCCAGATCGAGCAGACGGCGACCCGCGAGTGCAAGGAGCTGGACTGGTGACCGCGCTGTTCCTGGCCTGGACGGCGGTCCTCCTCGTGCTCGTCGCCGGACTCGCCGCGCTGACCGTGCTGATGTTCGCGCCGGGTGGGCCCCTGCGCCAGCAGCGGCCACGGAGACCCTCGTCGGGCGGTGGCGACTGACGCCGAACCGACCGACCCGACCGACCCGACCTCTGAACCAGCCGACCCCACGAAGGGCCCTCAGTCCATGAAGAACATGTCACGACCGAATCAGATCACCGCCCTCACCGTCGGAGTCGCCTTCCTGGCGTTCATCGCGGCGATCGTCTACGGCATCGTTGCCGCCGGGAACGACCGAGCCAGAGCCGAGTCCGCCGACACCTCCATCGTGCTCCGCGACGACAGTCACCGCCTCGACACCGCCGAGCACAGCAACGTGACCTTGGTCGAGTTTCTCGACTTCGAGTGCGAAGCCTGCGGTGCGGCCTACCCGTTCATCGAGCAACTACGCGAGCAATACGCCGGCCAAGTCACCTTCGTAGCCCGGTACTTCCCGATCCCGAGCCATCGCAACGCGCTCAACGCTGCCTACGCCGTCGAGTCCGCGGCTCGGCAGGACAAGTTCGAGGAGATGTACCAACGGATGTTCCAGACCCAGACCGAGTGGGGCGAGTCCCAGGACTCCAAAGCGGCCCTGTTCCGCACCTTCGCCGAGGACCTTGGGCTCGACATGAAGCAATACGATGCCGACGTGGCGAGCGAGTCGGTCAAGACGCGTGTGCAGAAGGACATCGACGACGGCACTGCGCTCGGCGTGAGTGGGACACCAACGTTCTTCTTGAACGGCGAAAAGCTCGAAGTCACGTCAACCGCCGACTTCCACCGCGCGATCGAATCGGCACTGGCCAACTAACCGAGCCGGCCTGGGTCGACATGCGGGAGCGAACCGGCAGCCCACCGAGCTCACGAACGTGCCGCCCTCAGCCGCCAACGGCCGCTTCTACCTGCGACACGAATTCATCCACCGACACTACTCCGCCCAGAAGCTGGAGCTGCCACCCTCAGTCGCGCATTCGCATCAACTGGGCTGTCGTCGCCTCCCCGGGAGCACAATGGGGGCACACGCGGCCCGTTGGCCGAGTAGCTTCAAAGCGACGATCGCGGGTGGCAGTCCCGGCAGGCCCTGAGACCTCGGCCTGAAGGACCGACGGACGATTTTGGTCTTAGGACCCGGACACGCCGTGACACCCTTACTGCGGCAACGCTCCGAATCGAGCCCGCCGGCGCCGAAGATCAAGGACGCTGGCCGCGAGCACCGTTCATCGTGGTTCATCGGCGTTCGTCCGCGTCGGTGGGAGCCTCCGACAGGATTCGAACCCGCGACATCCTTATTACAAGTAAGGCGCTCTACCGACTGAGCTACAGAGGCGTGCGGGCGTGCCCGCGCCCCACATCCTAGGCGTTCGCGGGCCGGGGCAAGACGGCGGCGACGATCAGGTCGGCCAGGCGGCGGTAGGCCGCCGCGTCGTCGCGGGGCGAGGTCGCGGTCAGCTCGCCGGTCTGGATCGCCGCCATCACGGTGCCGGCGACCGACCCCACGAACGTGGCGTCCAGGTCGCTGCCGGGGCCGGCCGCCGCGGTGACCAGGTCCTTGACGATCGCGGCCGCCACCTCGGTGTTCCGCTCGTAGATCTCGCGGGCGGGGCCGAACGCCTGGACGTCGGCGAAGAAGGCGGGCGACGCAGGGGCGAGCGCCTCGGCGATCGCGTCGAGGTACGTGCCGATCCGCTCCACGGGGTCGACGGCGGTCGCGAGCCGGGCGTCGACCTGCTCGGTCGATCGGCGGAAGAACTCCCTCGTCACGGCCGCCACGAGCTGCTCCTTGCTGGGCGCGACGCCGTACAGCGTCGACTTGGAGCACTGCAGCCGACCGGCCAGGTCCTCGAGGCTGAACGCCGCGAAGCCCTCGGCCAGGAACAGGGCGACGAGGCCGTCGAGCAGCTCGGCGTGCCGGGCGGGACCGCGGGCCGCGACCGTCATATCGACGCCAGATGTCGGCCGATGACGAGTCGCTGGATCTGGTTGGTGCCCTCGAAGATCTGCATGACCTTGACCTCGCGC
>JALRKU010000439.1 GCA_023254755.1 Aeromicrobium sp.
GGCGGAGCAGCGTCGCAACGACATCATCGACTCCCAGTACCAGGGGAACCGCAACCCGTTCATCGACCACCCGGAGTGGGCGCAGTCGGTGTTCGGCTGACGGTCCCGCCCTCCATCGGTGGCTGGGCAACCTCAGCGCCGGCGGGACGGCGTGTCGGTGGCTGGGCATCCTGAGCAGCGCTGCTGCGGGTGCCTGGCCACCGACGCCGGGCGTCGGGAATCTTCGACGAGGGCCTGGGGTTGTACAGTGGTGAGACGCCGTGCCTGCGAGGGTGGGCGTGGTTGACAACTCAAGAGGGGCTGATCGGTTTCGACTTTGGTCGTTCGACTCAGGAGAAGCGGGTAGAGAACGCGACGTCATCTCTTTAACGTTCGTCGCAACCCATAAGTGCCGATTCCAAGCGCACTGACTTCGCCCTCGCTGCCTGACAGCGACTGGTGAAGGGCCGGCCCGGGAGCGTCTCCGTCCCGGATCGCCGGTCTCATCTAGGAGACTCGCTGATCACGTCGTGTCGCCCGGCGTGATCGGGACATCTCGGCGACTGAGCCCGTCGGCAACGCGTTCGTCCGAGTGCCGGGGCTGAGAAAAGCGTCAGACGGACTGCACCCGGAGAAGCCTTGATGCAGCGTTGCAGGACCCGGGTTCAATTCCCGGCAGCTCCACGTACCACCTCGGGCTCGACGCGTCAGCGTCGAGCCCGACGTCATTTCTGGAGCTGCCGGACGCGGTAGCCCTCGCCGCGGCGCCCAGGCGCCTGTCGAGGCAGGCTCGCTGCTCGGCCGGCTCAGCCGAACAGCTTCTCGGGGCCGAACGCGAACCAGATGGTCGCGACGACCGCGACGTACCAGAGAGCGATGACGAGGCCAGCCCAGTCGTCGAGGAAGCGGGTGACCACGTTCTGCGGGGCGAACAGGCGCAGGTTGTGCGCCGAGACCAGCACGAACAGCGGGATCATGACCGCCCAGACCACCATGCACCAGGGGCAGAGGCGATCGATGACGAAGATGCTCTGGCTCTGCAGCCAGGTGACGAAGCCGATCCCGAACAGCACGCCGACCTGCAGGCCAGCCCAGATCCACCGGGGGAACGTGACGCCGGCGAGCAGCAGCACGCCGAGCGTGAGCACGACCGAGAAGCCGATGACGCCGATCACGGAGTTGGCGAACCCGAACGCAGCGGCCTGCTTGGACTCCATCACGCCGCTGCAGCTGACCCAGGCGCTGATGTCGCAGCTGAGGGTCTTCGCGGTCCCGTCGGCCTTGGCCTGCAGCAGCGCGATCTTGTCGATCGTCAGCATCGTCGCGGCGAGCAGCGCGATCGCGCCACCGATCGTCATCAGCAGCCGCGGTGGGCGCAGGTTCTCCGTCACGCCCCGATCGTAACGAGGCGTCCCAGCGGCCGATCGTTGACGCGGGCCCAGGGGTGTGAGACATTCGCATACCGACGGTATGTCAAAGGAGTGACCATGACCGCAGAGCACGTCGACGTCCTGATCGTGGGCGCGGGTCTGTCCGGGATCGGCGCGGCCTGGCGCCTCCAGGAGCAGCACCCGGACAAGACCTACGCGATCCTGGAGATGCGCGACGCGATCGGCGGGACGTGGGACATCTTCCGCTACCCGGGCATCCGGTCCGACTCCGACATGTACACGCTGAGCTTCCCGTTCCGCCCCTGGACGAACCCCAAGTCGATCGCCGACGGGGCCGACATCCGCGAGTACATCCGCGACACGGCCGCCGAGGCCGGCATCGAGAAGCACGTCCGCTTCGGCCACCGGGTGCGGTCCGCGTCGTGGTCCAGCGCCGACGCGCGGTGGACCGTCACCTCGCAGGTCGACGGCGCCGAGGTCACCCAGACCGCGTCGTTCCTCTACCTGTGCAGCGGCTACTACAGCTACGACAGCGGGTTCCAGCCGGACTTCCCGGGCCTGGCGGACTACCAGGGCCACCTGGTCCACCCGCAGTTCTGGCCCGAGGACCTCGACGTCGCGGGCAAGAAGGTCGTCGTGATCGGCAGCGGCGCCACCGCCGTGACCCTCATCCCGTCACTGGCCGACGACGTCGAGCACGTCACGATGCTGCAGCGCTCGCCCACCTACATCACGTCGCTGCCCGGAGAGGACAAGCTGGCGCGCCTCACGCTCAAGGCGCTGCCCGACTCGGTCGCCCACACGGTGAACCGGGCGCGGATGGCCGCGACGGCGGTCGGCTTCTACCAGTTCTGCCGCCGCTTCCCGAAGGCCGCGCGCTCGGTCCTGCTCAAGCGGGCCAAGGCCGCACTGCCGGAGGGCTACGACATGAAGCACTTCACGCCCTCGTACGACCCGTGGGACCAGCGGCTGTGCATCGTGCCGAACGGCGACCTGTTCCGGGCCATCCGCCGGGGCAAGGCCTCCGTCGTGACCGACACGATCGAGTCGTTCGACGCCACCGGCATCCGCCTGTCGTCCGGCGAGCACCTCGACGCCGACGTCGTGGTCAGCGCCACCGGCCTGAACGTGGTCTCGTTCGGCACGGTCGCGCTGTCGGTCGACGGCGAGGCGGTCGACACCTCGCAGGTCTACGCCTACAAGGGCGTCATGTTCAGCGGCCTGCCCAACCTGGCGTGGTGCGTCGGGTACACGAACGCGTCGTGGTCGCTGCGCGCTGACCTGTCGCACCAGTACGTGACGCGGTACCTGCAGCACCTGGACGAGCACGGCTACGCGTACGGGATGCCGGACCCGTCGGGGGTCGAGGGCGAGCGACCGGTGCTCGACCTGACGTCGGGCTACGTCCAGCGTGCCCTCGGGGTGCTGCCGAAGCAGGGCGATCGGCGTCCGTGGACCGTGCGGCAGAACTGGCTGCTGGACTCGCTGGACATGCGCACCACCGACCTCGACGAGGACATGGTCTTCGTGACCCGCGACGCCGCCGAGCCCGCCGCCTGATCGATCCGCGAGCCCGGGCCCGGGGCGGTGACCTGGCGACGTGTCGTCGGGTGGCGGTGCGTCAGCGACCGATCGGGGAGCGTGATGCGTCGCTGAGGCACCGCCCTCACTCGGGAAGGGTCGCTGAGGCACCGCCTCACTCGGGTCGGCTGGCTCAGGCGCAGCTCTGACCCAGGGCACGTCGCCCTGGCCGCCCCGCTGCATGCCCACGCGTCGCTCGGTCGCCGCCCGGTGGGCCGATAGAGGTCAGGTCTGGCAGGCCGGGCACCAGTAGGTGTCGCGCTCCGTGACGGGGGTGTCGCCCAGCGTGCCGCGGCGCACCGGCCCTCCGCACCGCCGGCACCGCGCGCGGTCGCGACCGTAGATCCACCGCTCGCGGCCCTGGCGCGTGTCGCCGGTGAAGGTGCGGACCGCGCGGTCCTTGTTCGCCTGCAGCATCTGGTGACCGCGCTGCACCACGCGCCGCAGGTCGGGGACGTCGCCCACCCGCCGATCGGGAGCGAGGCCCGAGACGAACAACAGCTCGTTGACGTACTCGTTGCCGAGCCCTGCGAGGTTGCGCTGGTCGAGCAGGGCCAGGAAGACCGGCCGGTCGGGATCGGAGCCCGTGCGCCGCACGGCCTCGTCGAGGTCCCAGTCGGCGCCGAGCAGATCCGGACCCAGCCGGTCCAGCCCCTCGGCCTCGCGCGGCAGCACCTCGACGACACCCAGCCAGAACCCCACCGCCTCGTGCTCGGCGGTGCGCAGCACGATGCGGGCCGCGTGGGACGGGCCGCGCCACCGGGTGCCGATCGGGTGCACGTCCCAGCGACCCTCCATCTTCAGGTGGGTGTGGATCGAGTGGTCGCCGACACGGATCAGCAGGTGCTTGCCACGGCTCACCACCTCGTCGACCCGCTGGCCGGACAGGTCGGTCGCCGCGTACCGCGGCACCCGCACGTCGGTGCTGACGAGGACCTGGCCCTCGAGCGCCTCGCGGAGACGGTGCGCCGCACGGTAGACGGTGTCGCCCTCAGGCATCGAGGCGCAGTCCCTTCGGCGTCCGCTCGAAGCCGGCCGCACGCAGCGGATCGGACCACGGGCCCGAGGCGACCGGGCGCCCTGCCACGGTCTCGATCGACACCCTGGTGAGCCGGCCCGCGCGCACCGTGCGAGCGAGCGCCTCCGCGGCAGCGGTGAGTGGCTCGGGGTCGTCGTCGAACAGCAGCGCCGTGCGCCCGCCCCGTTCGAGGTAGACGACCGGACGGCCGTCGAGCAGCACCACGAGCGACCCGGCCTTGCGGGCCGGCCGATGGGTCGCCGACTCCTCCGTGCCCACCCGGTCGGGCCAGGGCAGCGCCGCACCGTAGGCGTTGGCCGGATCGGTGGCCGCCAGGACCACGGCCTCGCTCGGCGCTCGGTCGTCGGCCACGCTGCGGAGGCGGTCGATCGTGCTGGTGGCCGCGAACTGGGCGGCGCCCAGGGTCTCGACGTAGTAGCCCCGCAGGCACGTGCCGTTCTGCTCCAGCTCGCGCAGCACCCGGTAGGTCGCGGCGAAGCCCCCGGGGACGTTCTCGGCGACCACCGACCCGCGGGTGACCACGCCGTAGCGCGCGAGGAGCGTCTCGGCGCGGGCCAGCTGCGCGCTGGTGGCGTCGGGGGTGTCGTCGAGCGCGAACCAGCGTCCGCCGCTGGCGGGAGGGCCCTGCGTGGTGGTGCGCAGCGACGCCCGGCGTGCGGTGTGCAGGCGTGCCCGCGGAGCCCGGGCCGTCGTGCGGTGCGCCCCTCGGCGACCGACGAGGCTCCGCAGCGGAGCCAGGGTGTCGTTGCTGATGCGACCGGCCCAGACGAGGTCCCAGAGCACCTGGGCGAGGTCGGCGTCGAGGACGGTCTCGCCGATCGCGTCGGTGACCGTGTCGCTCAGGCGCCGGAACAGGAACGCTCCGCCGCCGCCGAGCGCGTCGACGACCGCGGTGTGCAGCGAGCCGGGCTCCAGCGGCTCGCGGCGCGGCAGGACGAGGTCGGCCGGGTGCAGCTGCACCCAGCCGTCGTTGCCGGCCAGCGAGCCGGCCCCGGTCCACACGACCTCGCCCGCCGCCAGCAGCTCGTCGAGCATCGCGGGGGAGTAGTCGCGGACGCGCGCCGGCAGCACCAGGGACTCCCAGGCCGACGCGGGCAGGGCGGCGCCGGCCAGCTGGTCGACCGCGCTGAGCACGCCGTCGACGCCGCGCAGGCTGCCGCCCACGCCCTGCCACGTCGGCAGGAACGCCGCGAACGACGTGACGTCGACCGGCTCGACCTGCTGTCGGGCGGCCGCCAACGAGCGCGACCGCAGCCGGCGCAGGACCTCGGGGTCGACCCACTCGGTGCCGCTGGACCCGGGCCGGAACTCGCCCTGCGTGATGCGACGGTCCTGCGCCAGGCGCTGGAGCGTCTGCGTGGCGACCGCGGTGCCGAGGCCGAGCCGTTGTGCGACGTCGGCGGCGATGAACGGGCCGTGGGTGCGGGCGTAGCGGGAGACCAGGTCGGTGAGGGGGTCGGCGACGGACTCCAGGTGCGCCGCGGGAATTCCGAGCGGCAGGACGACACCCAGGGCGTCGCGCAGGCGGGAGGCGTCCTCGACGGCGGCCCAGCGGGGTGCTCCGGCGATCTGCACCTCGATGACGCGCCGCGTCTCGGCGAGCCCCGTCAGCCAGTCCGTGACCAGCTCCGACGTGCCGTCGGTCGTGCGGTCCGCGACCTCGTCGACCGACAGGGGCCCGAGCAGCCGCAGCAGGTCGGCGACGCCCTCGGCGTCCTTGGCGCGACGATCGGGGGCGAGACGCTGCAGCTCGGCCTCGGTGCGCTGGACGACGTCCGGGTCGAGCAGCTCACGCAGGTCGGTGCGGCCCAGCAGCTCGGACAGCAGGGCCGGGTCGAGGCTCAGGGCCGCTGCCCGACGCTCGGCCAGCGGCGAGTCGCCCTCGTAGAGGAACGCCGCGACGTAGCCGAACAGCTGCGCCTGCGCGAACGGCGACGGCTGCGTCGTGGTGACCTCGTGGAGCGTGACCTCGCGGGACGCGACGCGGCGGGCGAGCGCCGTGAGCGACGGCAGGTCGTAGACGTCCTGCAGGCACTCGCGCGCCGTCTCGAGCAGGATCGGGAACGTGGGGTGCTCGCGCGCGACGTCGAGCAGCTGGGCGGCTCGCTGACGCTGCTGCCACAGCGGTGCACGGGTCCCCGGGTTGCGTCGGGGGAGCAGCAGGGCACGGGCGGCGCACTCGCGGAACCGTGACGCGAAGAGGGCCGATCCGCCGACCTCCTCGGTGGCGGTGCGCTCGAGCTCGTCGGGCTCGAAGACGAAGAGGTCGGCCCCGGGCGGATCCGACTCCGTGTCGGGGATGCGCGCGACGATGCCGTCGTCGGTGGCGACCACGGAGCCGTCGATGCCGAACCGCTCGACGATGCGCGCGCCGACTGCGAGGGCCCACGGGGCGTGGACCCGGCGACCGAACGGTGAGTGCAGCACGACGCGCCAGTCGCCCAGCTCGTCGCGAAACCGCTCGACGACCAGGGTGGTGTCGGTGGGCACCACGCCGGTGGCCTGCTGCTGGTCCGCGAGGTAGGTGCGCAGGTTGGTCGCGGCGTTGGCGTCGAGGTCGAGCTCGGCCGCTCGCGCCGACCAGGCCGCCGACGTCAGCGACACCGACTCACGCACGAAGGCGCCGACCGCGGCTCCGAGCTCGTAGGGCCGACCGATGTTCTCGCCACGCCAGAACGGCAGTCGGGCGGGCTGTCCGAAGGCAGGCACCACCATGACGCGGTCGTGGGTGATCTCCTGGATCCGCCAGCTGGTGGCGCCGAGGGCGACGACGTCGTTGACCCGGGACTCGTAGACCATCTCCTCGTCGAG
>JALRKU010000457.1 GCA_023254755.1 Aeromicrobium sp.
ATCCGCGACACGATCGCCCGCGTCAAGGACGACGACGACCTGCGCGGCCTGCTGCTGCCGCTCGGCGACGGCCTGCTGGCCGCCCAGCGCCTCGGCTAGTCGTCGTCGCGTCGCCGCTCGAAGTCGGCGGCCGAACGGAAGCCCGCTGGTCCTCGCACGACCGCCACGACCTCGAACGGCTCGATGAGCTCCGGCTCGGCGCCGATGATCTCGGTGCCGGGAGCCGTGCTCGCCCGCTCGGTGAAGTCACGCTGGAACGCCTCGCGCGCCTCGGCGTCGACGAAGACGTAGGTGCCCTCGAACCACTCGTCGGCCCGGGCGCGCCAGGTCTTGAAGCGCAACCCCTCGAGGCCGGCGAACCGGCGGAACGACTCGTCCTCGACGTACGTGCGAAGCCGGCCGAGCGTTCCGGGCGGGGCGCCGACCAGGGACCAGCGGATGCTCAGACCGAACACGCGTCGGCCCGAAGGATGTCAGACCGCCTTGAGGGCATCGCCGAGCGTCGCGGCTTCCTCGTTGTTGAGCTCGACCACCAGCCGGCCCCCACCCTCAAGCGGGACCCGCATGACGATGCAGCGACCTTCCTTGGTCACCTCCATCGGACCGTCACCGGTCCGCGGCTTCATGGCGGCCATGAATTCTCCTCTTCTCCGCACCCACGGTCGTGGAGCCCTGACTCCATTATCCCCTACGGCCCGACACGTCGAACCGGTGGACTCCGATCAGGCCGTGCGGCGGCCGTGGTCGTCGGACGCGGAGCCGACCGACCCCTCCCACGCGGCGATCTCGGCGCGTGCTGCGAGCCCTGCGGCCTCGCTGGCCACGAGGGCGTCCTGTGCGGCCGCCAGGTCGGCGCGCGCCGACTCCAGGTCCCCGGCCGCGGCGTCGACGTCGTCCTGCAGGGCGCGGGTGCGCGCCTTCTCGGCCGCGAGCTTCTCCTGCGCCAGCGCGATCTCGATCTCGGCGTCCACGAGCTGGTTGCGCAGCAGCTCGAGCTGCGTGCGCTGCACGTCGAGCTCCGCGTCGCGCGTGGCGACACGATCCGCCATCTGGTCGACGAAGGCCTGATGGGTCTCGTGACGCCGCAGGGTCTCGCGGCGGTAGCCGTCGGCGACGACCGCGCGGTCGTGCGCCCAGAGTCGGCGCATCACGGCGATCTCGGCGAACATCAGCGCCGCGGCAGCGACACCCGCGACGACACCGACCACGGTCGCGGCGGTCAGGGCCGGGACCGTGGTCATCAGCAGGGCGCCTGCGGCGACGACTGCCGACAGGCACAGCAGCACGACGGCCAGCACGAGCTTGACCGGGTGCGAACGACGACGCGACTGGGGGGCCATGCGTCCGATCGTAGGAAGGATCGTCGGTCGATCCCCGACCGACGCGCCGGGACGGCCGTGATCGGTCAGGCCGTGCGGGCGAAGCATCCCTCGAGGTGGTCGTCGACCATCCCGGTGGCCTGCATCATCGCGTACGCCGTGGTGGGCCCGAAGAACCGGAACCCGCGACGCTTGAGCTCGCGCGACAGGGCGACGGACTCGTCGGTCGTGGCCGGCACGTCGGCGAACGACCGCGGCGCGGGGCGCGGTGGGGGCGCGAACGACCACACCAGGTCGGCGAACCCGCCGTCGAGCTCGAGGACGGCGGCCGCGTTGCCGATCGCGGCCTCGATCTTCGCCCGGTTGCGCACGATCCCCGCGTCGGCCATCAGGCGCTCGACGTCGTCGGGGCCGAAGCGGGCCACCGCCTGCGGGTCGAAGCCGGCGAACGCGGCGCGGAATCCGGGGCGCTTGCGCAGGATGATCGCCCACGAGAGACCCGACTGGAACGACTCGAGGCACAGCCGCTCGTACAGACCCCGCTCGTCGCGGATCTCCCGGCCCCATTCCGTGTCGTGGTACTCCACCATCGCGGGGTCAGCGCCCCAGGGGCAGCGCAGGACACCGTCGGGTCCCGCCTGCAGGCTCATCCGCGGTCGGAGCGCACGAACCACTCCACGGCGGAGTCGATGTCGTCGGTCACGTGCAGCATGTCGACGTCGCCGGGCGCGATCTTGCCGTCGACGGCCATCGTGTCGCGCAGCCAGTCGATCAGCCCACCCCAGTACTCGGTGCCGAAGAGCACGATGGGGAACGAGGTGACCTTGCCGGTCTGCGCGAGGGTGAGCGCCTCGAACAGCTCGTCCATCGTGCCGAACCCGCCCGGCATCACCACGAAGCCCTGCGAGTACTTGACGAACATGGTCTTGCGCACGAAGAAGTAGCGGAAGTTGATGCCGAGGTCGACCCAGTCGTTCATGCCCTGCTCGTGCGGCAGCTCGATGCCGAGGCCCACCGAGACGCCGCCGCACTCGCTGGCGCCCCGGTTCGCGGCCTCCATGGCCCCCGGTCCCCCGCCGGTGATGACGGCGTAGCCCTCGGCGCAGAGCCGCTCGGCGATCGTCTGCGCCGCGACGTACATCGGGTCGTCGGGTCGGGTACGGGCCGAGCCGAAGATGCTGACCGCCGGGCCGAGCTCGGCGAGCGCACCGAAGCCCTCGACGAACTCGGACTGGATCCGCAGCACCCGCCACGGATCGGTGTGGACCCAGTCGGCGGGCCCGCGGGAGTCGAGCAGCCGCTGGTCGGTCGTGGTGGCGGGAATGCGCGAGCGGCGCAGCCGCACCGGGCCCTTGTCGTACGAACGCGAGTCGGTCACGGCACCACTGTGCCGCACCGGCGCGAGGTCAGGCGGTCAACCACGCACGAAGGCGACGCAGGACGTCGCGGACCTGCTCCGCCGGGACGTGCTCGTCGGCCTTGTGCGCGTACTGCGGGTCGCCCGGACCGTAGTTCAGGGCCGCGATGCCCAGCTCGGAGAACTTGGAGACGTCGGTCCAGCCGAACTTCGGTGCGACGGACAGCCCGAGCGAGGCGATGAACTCCTTCGTCGCGGTCCGGTCCAGGCCCGGCAGGCCACCGGGAGCCGAGTCGGTGACACCGACCTCGTAGCCGGCGAAGACCTCCTCCAGGTGCGCCAGCGCCTCGGCCTCGCTGCGATCGGGAGCGAAGCGGTAGTTGATCGTGAGCACCGCCTCGTCCGGGATCACGTTGCCCGACACGCCACCGCGCACGCCCACCGCGTTGAGTCCCTCGCGGTACCGCAGCCCGTCGATGTCCACGACGCGCGGCTGGTAGTCGGCGAGCGTCCGCAGGGCCGGGGCGAGGGCGTGGATCGCGTTCTCGCCGGTCCACGAGCGGGCCGGGTGCGCACGCACGCCGCGGGTGCGCACCTCGATGCGCATGGTGCCCTGGCAGCCCGCCTCGACCGACGCGACGGAGGGCTCGAGGAGGATCGCCAGATCGGCCTCGAGCAGCTCGGGCCGCTCCCGAGCGATGCGGCCGAGTCCGTTGTGGACCGCGGCGATCTCCTCGGCCTCGTAGAACACGTACGTCACGTCGCGCGTCGGCTCGGGCACGGTCGCCGCCAGGTGCAGCGCCACCGCGACGCCGCTCTTCATGTCGCACGAGCCCAGTCCCCACAGCACGTCGTCCTCGAGACGCGACGGCAGGTTGCCGTTCTCCGGCACCGTGTCGAGGTGCCCCGCGAGCACGACGCGCTCGGCACGCCCCAGCTGGGTGCGGGCCACGATGGTGTGGCCGTCGCGGAGGACCTCGAGGTGCGGCAGCCGCCGAAGGGCGTGCTCGACCTGGTCGGCGATCTCGGCCTCGGAGAGGCTCTCGGACGGCAGGTCGACGAGGGCGGCGGTCAGGGTCACGACGTCGTCGGTCAGGTCGAGCATGGCCCCATCGTCTCAGGCGGTCGCAGCGGACCGGCGGGGAACCACGGCGAACTCGTTGCCCTCGGGATCGGCCATGACGGTGCCCCGCGGCTCGGGACCCAGCACCGTGGCGCCCGCGGCGACCAGGTCCTGGATCGTGACGCCGTCCTCGAGGGCGATCTCCCACTGCAGCCGGTTGGTGACGGTCTTGGGCTCCGGCACCGGCCCGAACCCGATGCCGTCGCACGGCAGGCCCGGCACGCCGTCGATCGACGACCAGTCGTCGCGATGTCGGAGCGTGCCGCCCCACACGGCGTGCCACCACCGGGCGATCGCCCGGGCGTCGACCGCGTCGACCTCGACCGTCTTGACGCGCGGCGACGGCACGTCGGCCAGGAACACGCAGAACTCGCTGCCCTCGGGATCGCGGAACGTCGTCCATGGGTCGGCGGGACCGGTCGGCACGCGGTCCAGGCCGTCGAAGGGGCGCAGGGACGGCGCTCGCAGGTCGAGGTGCACCCGGTCCTTCACGACCTTGGGCGCGGCGTCACCCTCGAAGCGCAGCCACGCAGCCACCTCGGGCTCCAGCCGTCCGGCCCACCACGGCCCGAGTGCGCCCGCGTCGACGGCGAAGCGGCGCAGACCGACGAACCTCGCGAGCACCATCCGTCCAGCCAACCACGTGCCCGGGTGGCAGGCTGGAGCGGTGAGCAGCGCTTCCCCTTCCGTGTCGGCGTTCACGGGCCACATCGCCGGCGTGGGCACCACGTCGGGCACCCGCGTCGTGGTGGGTCTCTGGGACGTGACCCCCCTCGGTCCGGTCGCCGACGCCATGGTCGAGGACCCCGACGGTCACCGGACGCTGGTCGCTCCGACAGCCGAGCTCGCCGAGTTCGTCGCCGCGACGTACGTGTTCGACGAGGTGGTGGTCGAGCCGGTGCAGCGGGACGGGTGGTCGCTGGTGAGCCCCTCGCTGTCGATCTCGCTGGTGCCGGGTCGTCGCCGCGCCGTCGGCGCGCTCCTGCGGGCCGTGCCCGCACCGCTGCGCCGATCGGTCACGTGGGCGCGGCTCACCGATCCGGTCGCCCGCGTGGCGATGCCCGGCGTGCGCACGGTCGGCACCGCGGGCGGCGGACGCACCGAGTGGTACGCCGCGCGCGACGCCTGGCTGGTCGACGCCGTCTCGGCGACGTGGCGCGGCACCGACCTCGGCACCCTCGCTCCGGTCGAGCCGGCGGTCCGGTTCGGCTTCGGATCGGCGCCACGCACCCCGACGCTGACGTCGCTCACCTCCTACGTGCGCGCCTGATCCCACCGCTCGGCGGCGGGCGTGCCCCGCGTCGGGAACCAGCGCCAGACGACGAGCTGCTGCCCGAGGGTCCACAGCTGGCTGCAGAGCCAGTACACGAGCAGCCCGACCGGAGCGATCGCCGCCGTCGCGAGCAGGCCCAGCGCCGACAGCGTCGGCATCATCCGCGTCGCACGCTGCACCGCCTCGGGCATCCCGTCGGTCGTGGTGTTCGGCAGGACGAAGCAGCGCTGCGTCACGTAGGAGATCGCCGCCGCCAGACCACCCAGGGCGATCACGACCAGGACGTGCTCGACGCCGTGGCCGAGCAGGCCGCGCACCGCGAGCGACCCGACGGCCTCGTCGGAGATCACGTGGTAGAGCGCGATCCAGATCGGGATCTGCAGCAGGACCGGCAGGCAGCCGAGGCGGGACACGCCGTGCTCGGCGGACAGCTGGCGGCGCTCGGCCATCATCGCGCGCAGGCTCTCCGGATCGGTGCGACCCGCGTAGCGCTGGGCCAGCGCCTGCAGGTGGGGCCGGGCGACCGCTGCGCGGCGGGCGTTCCGCACCTGGTGGACCGTGATCGGCAGCAGTGCCCCACGGACCACCACGACGATCGCGGCGATGCTGAGGCACCAGGCGACGACACCTCCTGGCGGCGCCCCGAGGTCGGTGACGAGGTGGTGGACGGCGGACAGCAGGGTGGACAGGACGGACGTCAGTGGATCGAGCACGGGAAGCTCCTGGAAGGTGTCTGGTCGGATGCGGGCAGAGGTCGCCCGGTGGGCGACTCAGACCAGACCGGGAGCGCGCGGACGCACCGGCTGACGCACGGGGTCCGCGATCCGCGACGAGAGCACCGGGAGCGGCGCCAGGACCTCCCCGGGGAGGGTGCCGACGGCACCGACCAGGTGCGTGACGACGGCGCGGGAGCCGGCCGCGACCAGCAGAGCCACCGCGGCGAGGGCGACGGCCACCGCACCGCTGGAGGACGGCGCGTCGGGAGCGATGGCGAGGACGAGCGCGAGCAGGCCGATCAGCCGACCGAGCACCGCCGTCTCCCGCATGGTGCGAGGATACTGGACCCATGGCCGAGATCACCGACGTCGAGCGTCTCCGCGAGCTGCTCGGCACGCCCACGCCCGCAGCCGCCGGCAAGGACCGCGACCGGCTGACCGACGAGCACCGCGCCTTCCTGGCCGCCTCGCCGTTCTGCGTGCTCGCGACCGCCGACGCCGACGGCCGGTGCGACGCGTCGCCCAAGGGCGACCCGGCGGGATCGTGGCACGTCGTCGACGACCGCACGATCGCGATTCCCGAGCGGCCCGGGAACCGCCGCGCCGACGGCTGGCACAACGTGCTGGTCAACCCGCACGTCGGCCTGCTGTTCCTGATTCCCGGTCGCGGCGACACCCTGCGGGTCAACGGCCGGGCCCGGCTGCTCGACGACGCGCCCTACGCCGACGAGCTCGTGGTCAAGGGCCACCACCCCGTCGTGATCCTCGAGGTCGCCGTCGAGCAGACGTTCTTCCACTGCTCCAAGGCGTTCCTGCGCTCGCAGCTGTGGAAGCCCGAGACGTGGCACCCGGACGCTGCGCCGAGTCGCGCCGAGATCGCCCACGCGCTCGAGCGGCCCGACGAGCCCCTGGAGGAGATCCAGGCGTACTACGACGAGTCGCGCTACAGCCAGGGCCTGTACCGGGACTAGTGGAAGCCCGCCGGGCGGGCCTGGGGGGCGCGGACCTTCTCGCCCTTGGCCCGGGCCACGTCGGCGAGCTCGGCCTGGAACGCGAGCACCCTCGCGGTGAGCTCGGCGTCGCCCGCCGCGAGGATCCGCACCGCGAGCAGGCCGGCGTTGCGAGCGTTGCCGATCGACACGGTCGCGACCGGCACACCGGCCGGCATCTGCACGATCGAGAGCAGCGAGTCCATGCCGTCGAGGTGCTTCAGCGGCACCGGGACGCCGATGACCGGCAGCGGGGTGACGGCGGCGAGCATGCCCGGCAGGTGGGCCGCTCCCCCGGCGCCGGCGATGATCACCGCGATCCCGCGGTCGGCGGCCCCGCGGCCGTAGGCGAGC
>JALRKU010000464.1 GCA_023254755.1 Aeromicrobium sp.
GGGCGTGCGCCCTCGGGCGACCGCGGCCTCGAGCACCAGCGCGAGCTGCTCGCGCACCCGGTCCTGGCCGATGAGCTCGGTGAGGGACCGCGGGCGCAGCGCGGCCTCGAACGCACGGTCCTCGGGCACCGCGGCGTCCAGGACCGCCTCGAACGCCTCGAAGGCGTCGTCGGCGCTGGTCACGAGCGGGCCTTCGACAGCGTGCGCAGCGCGTCGCGCAGCGCGGTGGAGGTGTCGGGCGCCTCGCCCGGCTCGAGGCCGGCGGCGACGCGCTCGACGGCGGCGTCGGCGTCCTTGACGGAGATGCCGAGGCCCACCATCGCCTCGTGGACCTGGTCGCGCCACGCCGCGACGCCACCGCCCGCCGCGACCGTGGTGGTGACGCCGACGCGGTCCTTCAGCTCCAGCACGATGCGCTCGGCGCCCTTGCGGCCGATCCCGGGGACGGAGGTGAGGGTGGTCAGGTCGCCCTGGCCCACGGCCTGGCGGATGCGGTCGGGCTCGAGGACCGCCAGCATCGCCTGCGCGACCTTGGGTCCGACGCCGCTGGCGGTCTGGAGCAGCTCGAACATGTCGCGCTCGTCGGCGTCGGCGAAGCCGTAGACCGTCATCGAGTCCTCACGCACGACCATCGAGGTGGACAGCTGGACGTCCTGGCCCAGCCGCAACCCGGCGATGGTGCTCGGTGTGCACAGGACCTGGTACCCCACGCCACCCACGTCGACGACCACGGACGCGAGGGTGACCGCGGCCACCTGCCCGCGCACGTGCGCGATCACCGCCGCACTCCCGCCGCCGCGGCCGCCTGGGCGAGCCGGTCGGACGCGCTGCCGCGCCAGAGGTGGCAGATGGCGATGGCCAGCGCGTCGGCGGCGTCGGCCGGGCGCGGAGGCGCCGCGAGCCGGAGCACCCGGGCCACCATCTGCGCGACCTGGTCCTTGTCGGCCCGCCCGCTGCCCGTGACGGCTGCCTTGACCTCGCTCGGCGTGTGCAGGTGGACGGGCACGCCGTGCCGCGCGGCGACCAGCATCGCCACGGCGCTGGCCTGGGCGGTGCCCATGACGGTGCGGACGTTGTGCTGGCTGAAGACCCGCTCGACCGCGACGACGTCGGGACGGTGCTCGACGACCCGCGCCTCGAGCGACTGCTCGAGCAGGTGCAGCCGTCGGGCCACGTCGAGGTCGGCCGGCGTGCGCACGACGCCGACGGCCAACAGGTCGAGCGGGCGCCCGACGGACCCTCGGACGACGCCGACGCCGCACCGGGTCAGGCCGGGGTCGACGCCCAGGACGGTCACCGTGGTCGAAACCATGTTCGACAGCCTACGATGCCGCGACGACCTCCAGGACGCGACGCGCCGACGCAGTGCTCCGGCCAGCCCCTGTTCCGGCCAGCCCCTATGCCGGCCAGCCCTCGCGTCGGACCTGCTCGGCGAGCTCCTGCAGCCGCCGGTGCGAGGCGGCCCAGCCGCGCACGGCCTCCTCGTGGACCAGCCGGTCGTCCGTCCAGACGTCGATCGGCCACCGCAGCACCCTGGCCCAGCGAAGCAGCAGGAACGCCGGGAGCAGGGTCACCAGCAGGAGGAGTTCGAGACCGGCGATCGCGACCACCAGCACGACCGGCGCCACCACGAGCACGATGACGAGGGCGACGACCGCGACGACGGCGACCGCCAGGTCGTCGACCCCGCCGACGGCGTCCAGCGGCGCATCGACCACGTCGCGCGGGTCTCGCCGACGCCACGACCACGGGAGCCAGCGACGCCGGACCTCGTAGACCGTCCCGTCGGGTCTCGTGAGCTCAGGCATCGGGCCGCCGTCGGCCGGTCAGACGTTGGGGAAGACGTTCTGGACGTCGTCGCAGTCCTCGAGCGCGTCGACCAGCCGCTCGAGCTTGGCGGAACCCTCGTCGTCGAGCTCGACCGTGATGGAGGGGACGAACGACGCCTCGGCCGAGTCGTAGTCGAGGCCCGCCTCCTGCAACGCGGTGCGGACCGCGACGAGGTCCGTGGCCTCGGAGATCACCTCGAAGACGCCGTCGAGGTCGTTGACCTCCTCGGCCCCCGCGTCGAGCACGGCCAGCAGGATGTCGTCCTCGCTGGTCGCGCCACCCTCCTGCTCCGCGGGCACGACGACGACGCCCTTGCGGCTGAACATGTACGACACCGAGCCCGGGTCGGCCATGGTCCCGCCGTTGCGCGACATCGCGGTGCGGACCTCCATGGCGGCCCGGTTCTTGTTGTCGGTGAGGCACTCGACGAGCAGCGCGACGCCACCGGGACCGTACCCCTCGTACATGATCGTCGTGTAGTCGACGCCCGCGCCGTCGAGACCACCGCCGCGCTTGACCGCGCGGTCGATGTTGTCGTTGGGGACCGACTGCTTCTTGGCCTTCTGGATCGCGTCGTACAGGGTCGGGTTGCCCTCGGGGTCGGGTCCACCGGTGCGCGCCGCCACCTCGACG
>JALRKU010000009.1 GCA_023254755.1 Aeromicrobium sp.
CGCGTTCACCGTCAGGTCGCCGTGACTGATCTCGTCGGCCTCGCTCTTTCGCCGCTCGGGGGCCGCCCTGCGCAGCACGCTCTTGACCCGCGCGACCAGCTCACGCGGGTTGAACGGCTTCGTCATGTAGTCGTCGGCGCCGACCGCGAGGCCGACGAGGGTGTCGGCCTCGTCGTCGCGGGCCGTCAGCATCAGCACGGGCACAGGGCGCTCGGCCTGGAGCCGTCTGCAGACCTCGATGCCGTCGAGCCCGGGCAGCATCACGTCGAGCACGACCAGGTCGGGCGTGCGCTCCGCGGCCCGGTCGAGCGCCGCGAGGCCGTCGTGAACGGTCGTGGTGTCGAAGCCCTCGGACTGCAGACGCGCGGCCACCGCCTTGGCGATGACCGGCTCGTCCTCGACGACGAGGACGAGCGGGCGCCGGCCGGAGGGACGATCACTGGTGCTGCTCACCCTCCGGAGCCTAGGAGCGGCGACGAGTCCGAGCGGTGCACGACGTGTGGAGGTTCGGTGGAGATCCGTTCCGCACCCGGGTGCAGGATGGTCGCATGAGGATCACGCGCTTCGGACACGCCGCCCTGCTCGTCGAGACCGCCAGCACGCGGATCGTCGTCGATCCGGGTGGTTTCAGCCCCGACGAGCTCTTCGCGCTGACGGACCTCGACGGCATCGTCGTCACGCACCAGCACCCCGACCACCTCGACCAGCAGCGCGCTCCCGGGCTGCTGTCGGCCAACCCCGGTGCCGTCCTGCTCTGCGATCCCGAGACCGCCGAGCAGGTGGAGTTCGGCGACTGGACCGTGAACGCCGACGGTCTCGTGACCACGATCGGCGACGTCACGGTGACGGGCGTCGGCGCGCGGCACGCGGTCATCGTGCCGGAGATGCCACGCATCGCGAACGTCGGCGTGCTGCTCGCCGCCGACGGCACGACGCTGTTCCACCCCGGCGACACCTACGAGTACTCCCCCGAGGGCGTCGACGTGCTCGCCCTCCCCCTGGGAGCGCCCTGGGCCAAGGTGAGCGAGACGGTCGCCTTCGTCCAGCAGGTGCGCCCCACCACGCTCTTCCCGGTCCACGACCTGACGATCGCCGAGCTCGCCTACCCGATGTACTGGGCGCGGGTCAGCGAGCTGGGCGGCACGGCCGACGCGCGGCTGCTCGGCCAGCGCGACGCCACCGAGGTGTGAGTGTCCAGGACGCGGCGGGGACCGTGGTTCCTTGGCTTATCTCATATATGAGATAGCGTGGAGGCATGACGGATGCTGAGGTCGACACCGACACCTATCTCGCGCGCATCGGCACGCTGATCCGCGACGCCCGCCAGCACCGGGGGCTCACGCAGTCCGAGCTGGCCGGCGAGCTCAGCACGAGCCAGAGCACGATCAACCGGATCGAGAAGGGTCAGCAGAATCTGACCCTCGACACCCTCGCGCGCATCGGCGCGGTGCTCGACTCCGAGCTGGTCAGCGTCGGTGCGTCGACGGGTCCCAGCCACCTGCGCGTGCAGGGCGGCACGACCCTGTCCGGGTCGATCGACGTCAAGTCGTCGAAGAACGCCGGCGTCGCGCTGCTGTGCGCCTCCTTGCTCAACGCCGGTACCACCGTGCTGCGCAAGGTCGCGCGCATCGAGGAGGTCAACCGGCTGCTGGAGGTGCTCGAGTCGATCGGCGTGCGCGCCACGTGGCTCAACGACGACAACGACCTCGAGCTGGTGGTTCCCGCCGACCTCGACCTGGCGGCGATGGACGAGCACGCGGCGCGCCGCACGCGCAGCATCATCATGTTCCTCGGCCCGCTGATGCATCGCGTGCCCGAGTTCGAGCTGCCGTACGCCGGCGGTTGCGACCTGGGCACCCGCACGGTCGAGCCGCACATGACGGCCCTGCGCCCGTTCGGCCTCAAGGTCGTCGCGACGGAGGGCAGCTACCACGCGTCGGCGGCCACCGGCACCGGTCCGGAGCGTCCGATCGTGCTCACCGAGCGCGGCGACACCGTCACCGAGAACGC
>JALRKU010000136.1 GCA_023254755.1 Aeromicrobium sp.
CCGCGAGCGCCGCCGACGACGTGACGGAGGCCGCGGACGCCCTCGAGAAGAAGCAGGCCGCGGCGGCCCGGAAGAAGCGCGAGGCGGCGGCCGCGAAGCGCCGCATCGAGGAGGCCGTCGCCGACCCGAGGTCGACCGCCCGCGCGATGCTGGCCGACTTCGGCTGGGGCGCCGACCAGTTCGGCTGCCTCGACACGCTCTGGAGCGGCGAGAGCGGCTGGAACTATCGCGCCACCAACCCGTCGTCGGGGGCCTACGGCATCCCGCAGTCCCTGCCCGGCTCCAAGATGGCCACGGAGGGCGACGACTGGCAGACCAACCCGATCACCCAGATCCGGTGGGGACTGAGATACATCGAGCGGTCGTACGGCAGCCCCTGCAGCGCGTCCTCGGCCAAGGCCGGCAAGGGCTGGTACTGAGGCACGGCGTCAGCCGAGGTCCCTGCTCCCGTCCGTCGAACCTGGTGGACGGCTACTTGTTCCGCGTGTCCCGGCTGGGTTGGACGCGTTTCGGCTCACCCGGCATCTTCGGGTAGTCCGGCGGGTACGGCATCTCGCCGAGTCCTTGGCCGAGATCGGCCTCCCACAGGTCGAGCAGCGGCTGGATCGAGTACGCGACGTCGTCGATCTCGGCGTGGGCGTCGCCCCGCTCGGCGAGCAGCGTCGGCACGGTGTGCACCGTGAACCGGCGCGGGTCGTCGACGGCGGCCAGCTCGTCCCAGGTCAGCGGCATCGAGACGGGTGCGCCCGGCTTCGGCCGGATGCTGTAGGCGCTCGCGATCGTGCGGTCTCGGGCGTTCTGGTTGAAGTCGACGAAGATGTTGTCGCCGCGCTCCTCCTTCCACCACGCGGTCGTGACCCCGTCGGTGCGACGCTCGAGCTCACGACCGAACGCGATGGCCGCGTGCCGCACGTCGGTGATGGTCCAGCGGCGTTCGATGCGCACGTACACGTGCACCCCGCGGTTGCCGCTGGTCTTGGGGAAGCCGCGCAGTCCGAGGTCCTCGCAGAGCTCCCGGGCCACGGCCGCGACCCGCACGGCGTCGGCGAACGACGTGGTCCCGTGCGGGTCGAGATCGATACGCAGCTCGTCGGGGTGGTCGTTGTCGTCACGGCGCATCGCCCACGGGTGGAACGTGATCGCCCCCATGTGCGCGGCCCACACGACCGTCGCCGCCTCCGTCACGCACAGCTCGTCGGCGCGACGGCCCGACGGGAAGAGCACACGGGCCGACTCCGCCCACGCGGGCATGCCCCGCATGACCCGCTTCTGGTAGAAGGCGTCGGCGCCCCGCCCGTCGTGGCGGGTCGAGAGCTCCATGCCCTCACGCACCCCTTTGGGCCAACGCTCCAACGTGACGGGACGGTCCCTCAGCGCGCGCACCACGCCGTCGGCGACGTCGGCGTAGTACTGGGCGACCATCGCCTTCGTCACCTCGGGCGACGAGGAGGTCGCCTCGAAGATGACGCGATCGGGACTCGAGACCCGGACCGAGCGCCCGCCCACCTCGATCTCCACCGCGTCCGACGCCATGGCGTCACTGTATGCCGATCCCGCCGGCCACGATCGAGGATCCTCGGCGTGCCCGGTTCCGCGAGACGAGCAGGTGCCGCTAGGTTCGAGACATGTTCTCCGCTCTCTCCGGTCTGGTCACCCGCGGCTCCCGTCCCTGGGTCGTCCTGGGGCTCTGGGTCGTCGCGGCGGCGGCCGTCATCTGGTCGGCTCCCGGGCTGTCGTCGACGTCTGACGAGTCGGAGTTCCTGCCGTCGCACTACGAGTCGATCAAGGCCGCGACCCTGCAGCAGGAGGCCTTCCCCCAGGCGACGACGCCGGGCGCCATCCTGGTCTTCGACCGGCCCGACGGCTCCGCGCTGACCGCCGCCGACACCTCGAAGATCGCCTCGATCGTCGACGAGCTGAACCCCACACTCGACCGCGACGTCTTCACCCCGGGCGCCGCGCAGCCGGTCGCCGAGAACGGCCGGATCCGGATCGCCGTGCTGGGCCTCGGCCCCGACACGACGGGGTACGACACCAGGTCGGCCGACGCCGTCAAGGACGTCCGGTCCGAGCTGAAGAAGCTGGTCGCGGGCACCGACCTGCGCGTGGGGGTCACCGGCACGACGGCGCAGAACCTGGACTCGACCGAGGCGTCGGAGAAGACGATGGCGATCGTCGGCATCGCCACGATCGTGCTGATCGTGCTGCTCCTGGCCGTCATCTTCCGCAGCGTCATCATCTGCCTGATGCCGATCGTGGTCGTCACGCTCGTCTCGTCGGTCGCCACCGGTCTGATCGGCTTCGCCAACGAGGCCTTCGACCTCAAGGCCGACAGCTCGCTGCAGGTCATCCTCGTCGTGGTGCTCTACGGCATCGGCACCGACTACATCCTGTTCCTGCTGTTCCGCTACCGAGAGCGCCTGCGCGAGGGCGAGGCACCCCGGGAAGCGGTCGGGCACGCCCTCGAGCGCGCCGGCGAGGCCATCGCCTCCGCGGGCGGCGCCGTCATCGTGTCCTTCATGGCCCTCGTGCTCTCCAGCCTCAGCATCTTCCGCTCGATCGGTCCGGCCCTCGCCATCGCGGTCGCGGTCACCCTCGTCGCGGCGCTGACGCTCGTGCCCGCCGTGATGGTGCTGCTCGGTCGGGCGCTGTTCTGGCCGTCGAAGGCCTGGCGCAACGAGCCCAGGGGCAGCCGGTACGCGGCACTCGGCCGGTCGATCGAGAAGCGGCCCGCCGTCTTCGCCGGAGCATCTGGTCTGCTGCTCGCGGTGCTCGCGTCGTTCGCGATCGGCTTCAACCCGTCCTTCGACTTCAACTCGAGCCTGCCCCAGGGCGTCGAGTCGACCGACGCCCTGCAGCGCCTGCAGGAGAGCCTGCCCGCCGGGGCGACCGACCCCAGCACGATCCTGCTGACGGGGGGCACGGAGCTCGACTCGGCCGAGCTGTCGACCTTCGCCACGGCGATCTCCGGCGTCGACGGGGTCGTCGCGGTCGGCAAGCCGGCCCTCTCCACTGATGGCCGCACCGCCCTCCTCACGGCCGTGCTCTCCTCCGACCCCGGGTCCGACGAGGCGATCGAGCTGGTCAAGGGCCCCCTGCGCGACACCGCCCACGAGGCCGCGCCGAGCGGCACCACCGCACTGGTCGGCGGTACCACGTCGGTGTTCGCCGATCTGCACTCGGCGATGAACCGGGACTACTCCGTCGTGTTCCCGGTCGCCGCCGGGTTGATCATGGTGATCCTGGCGCTGCTGCTGCGCAGCCTGGTGGCGCCCTGGTACCTGATGGTGTCCGTCGGCCTCGGGTTCGGTGCCACCCTCGGCGCCACCGTCATCGCCTTCCAGCACGTGCTCGGCGAGAACGGCCTGATCTTCATGCTCCCGATCTACATCTACCTGTTCGTCGTCGCGCTCGGCACGGACTACAACATCCTCATGGTGGCGCGGCTGCGCGAGGAGTCGCGATCAGGCCGAGAACCGCGGGCCGCAGCCGCCCATGCCGTGCGGCACGCTGGCCCGACCGTCGCGGCCGCGGGCGTGATCCTGGCGGGGACGTTCGCGTCGCTCATGCTGGGCGGCAACGCGCTGATCGAGTCGATGGGATTCGCGCTGTCGTTCGGCATCGTCGTCGCCGCCTTCGTCATGGCGACGATCTTCACCCCGGCGCTCACCGCACTCATCGGACACGCTGCGTGGTGGCCCGGTCGCGCCGACCGAGGGCGTGAGGAGCACCACACCGGCGGCTGAGGCCCGCGATGCCAGCACCTCGGCGGCGCGACTGAGGCTCGCCTTCGTTGAACGGCCGGAATCAATAACGACACAATGGTGTTGTGAAAAACATGGGAGCAGCCGAGGTGACGTCGCCCGACGACGCTCCCACGCGCTCCCGCGTCACGCAGGTCATCCTCGAGAACGGCCCCGCCAGCGCGGCCGAGCTCGCCGAGCGCCTCGAGCTCACGCCCGCAGCGGTGCGTCGCCACCTCGACCACCTGCTCGCCGACGGCACCGTCGAGGCGCGGGACCGACGCCAGGTGGGCCAGCGCGGACGCGGTCGACCGGCCAAGGTCTTCGCGATCACCGCCCAGGGCCGCGACCAGTTCACCCACAGCTACGACGAGCTCGCCGCCAGCGCGCTGCGCTTCCTGAGCGAGTCCGGGGGAGAGGCGGCGGTCAAGCAGTTCGCCCGGCACCGCCTGGCCGATCTCGAGACCCGGTACTCCGAGGCCCTCGACGGCGTGCCCACAGCCCAGCGGCCGCGCGCCCTCGCCGATGCACTGTCGGCCGACGGCTTCGCGGCCTCGACCAGCTCCACTCCCGCCGGCACGCAGATGTGCCAGCACCACTGCCCGGTCTCGCACGTCGCGGCCGAGTTCCCGCAGATGTGCGAGGCCGAGGCCGAGATGTTCTCCCGACTCCTCGGCACGCACGTCCAACGACTGGCGACCATCGCCCACGGCGACGGCGTCTGCACGACTCACCTTCCTGCCGCACCCGCGGCGGGCCATTCCCCGACCCCCACCACAGAGAGGGCGACGTCATGACCACGACATCGCACCAGGACGAGGGCAACGCCGTTCTCGAGGCCAACCCGGGCCTCAAGGACGTCGGCCGCTACGACTTCGGTTGGTCCGACCCCGACGTCGCTGGCGCCAGCGCCCAGCGCGGCCTCAGCGAGGCGGTCGTCCGCGACATCTCGGGCAAGAAGTCCGAGCCGCAGTGGATGCTCGACCTGCGGCTCAAGGGCCTCAAGCTCTTCGGCCGCAAGCCGATGCCGACCTGGGGCTCCGACCTCGGCGGGATCGACTTCGACAACATC
>JALRKU010000147.1 GCA_023254755.1 Aeromicrobium sp.
GGTACCAGGCGAAGAACGCGAAGTAGACCGAGACGACACCGAGCATGAGCATGCCCGCCCAGGCTTGCCCGCTGATCGGTGTGGTGACACCTCCCGTAGCGACGATGACGAGCGAAACCGGCACGGTGATCGGCAGGGCGAAGATCTCCAGCACGTTGTCGTTGTCGAGGCGCTCCTGGTGCACGACCGTCGTGACGTAGGGGTTGACCTCGGCGACCGACTCGGCGGCGCTGATGGCCTTGGGCTTGTCGATGTCGCTCTGGCCGTGGATGACCTGGCGCTGCAGGTTGGACTCGTCGACGACGTCGTCGTCGATGATGCCGAGCGTGCCGACGCCCGCCGCAGCGAGGTACAGCAGCGCGGGGCTGCCGAGGCCGCCGGCGCCGATCACGAGGACCTTGGCGTTCTTGAGCCGCTTCTGGCCGGTCATGCCGACGTCGGGGATGATCAGGTGACGGCTGTACCGACGGACCTCGTCGATGGTCAGCTCGTCGGCGGGTTCCACGAGTGGGGCGACCACGTGACTCTCCTTCTGTGCGGGTGCCTGGATCAACACCTCGTCTGCGTCCATTGTTCCGAACGCGCCACGTCGACCTCGAAGCCGTCCGCATCACGGGCACCGACTACGCTGACGGGGTGACAGAAGCCACCGACGCGCGGCCCCGATCGGGCCGTCTGCCCCGATCCGCCCGTCGGGCCCAGCTGCTCGACGTGGCGCTCGAGGTGTTCGTCGAGCAGGGCTACCACTCCGCCTCGATGGACGAGATCGCCGAGCGCGCCGGGGTGTCCAAGCCCGTCCTGTACCAGCACTTCCCCGGCAAGCTCGACCTCTACCTCGCGCTGCTCGAGACGTCGTGCGACACGGTGCTGGCCGGCGTGCGCGAGGCGCTCGCCTCGACCACCGACAACCGCCGCCGCGTGCGCGCCACGATGGAGCTCTGGTACGACTACGTGGCCGACCGGGGCGCGGCGTTCCGGCTCGTCTTCGAGTCCGACCTCACCAGCGACCCGCAGGTGCGCGCGCAGATCGACCGCGTCGTCGACCAGAGCGCGGCCGCGATCGCTGAGGTCATCAGCGAGGACACGGGCCTGCCCACCGCCGCATCGCACCTGCTGGCCGTCAGCCTAGTCGGCATGGGCCACGTGGGAGCCCAGAACTGGATGTCCCGCGACTCCGCTCTCGACCGGGCCGAGGCGGTCGACCTGGTCGCCGGCCTCGCGTGGCGGGGCATCGGCGGCTTTCCCCAGGATCGCGTCCGCGATCCTCACGCGCGCAGCGACGACAAGTAACCAAGGAGAACGACGTGGACGTCAAGATCGGCGTGCAGCACGCCCCCCGCGAGCTCAGCATCAGCACCGACCTCGCCCCCGAGGCGGTCCTGGAGGCGCTCACCAAGGCCGTGGCCGAGGAGGGCGTGTTCACGCTGTCCGACGACAAGGGCCGCACGGTCGCCGTGCCCGCCGAGCGGGTGAACTACCTGGACTTCACGTCCGACTCGGGCCGCAAGGTCGGCTTCGGGCTCGCGACGGTCTGACGCTCGCCCCCTGGCGCTCGGTCAGGCGTCCAGGCCGAGCTTGTCCATGCGGGCCGCGTGGGACTCGGTGATGCGGGCGAACATGCGGCCGATCCCGGCCAGGTCGAGCCCGGGGTGGTCGATGCCACCGACCATGACGGCGCTGAGTGCGTCGCGCTCGGCCACGACCATCTGCGCCTGGCTCAGTGCCTCGCCCATGAGCCGTCGGCCCCAGAGGGCCAGACGTCCGCCGACCCGAGGCTCCGCGGCGATCGCCCCACGGACGGCGTCGACGACGAAGTCGGAGTGGCCCGTGCCGCTGAGCGTCTCGAGCACGAGCTCGCGGGTGTCGGAGTCCAGGAAGGCCGCGATCTCGCGGTAGAAGTCCGCGGCGAGGCCGTCGCCCACGTACGCCTTGACCAGACCCTCGAGCCAGTCGCTGGGACTGGTCTGGGCGTGGAAGCGGTCGAAGATGGGCGCGAACTGCTCGATGAACGGGTAGGGCTCGTCGACCAGCCCGGCGAGACGCTCGCGCAGCTTCTCGAAGTGGTCCCACTCCGCCGCCGCCATCGCCAGGATCTCGGCCTTGGTGGCGAGGTCGGGCGCCATCGTGGCGTCCTCCGCGAGGCGCTCGGTGGCGCTGATCTCGCCGTAGCAGAGGATGCCGATGAGCTCGGTGACGCCGGTCCGGTAGACCGGGTCGTCGAACGTCGAGCCGGTCGCCGGGACGTCGTCGGAAGCCATGCCCGGCAGCGTAGCGCGGGGAATCCGGCCGGACGCGGTAGACTGGGTGCGCCGCCGGGCACCCTGATGCCGGGCGGCCGACCTTCCGTCGTGAGGTCTCGTCCGTCCGAGATGCGTCACGACTCGGACCACTCATCACTCACGATTCGAGAAGACTTGACCACGTTCACCGATCTGGGCGTCATGCCCGAGATCGCCGACGCGCTGAGCGACGTCGGCATCACCAGCCCGTTCCCCATCCAGGAGATGACCCTGTCGGTCGCCCTCATGGGCACCGACCTCATCGGCCAGGCGCGCACTGGCACCGGCAAGACCCTGGCGTTCTCCATCCCCGTCATCCAGCGCACCGTCGCGCCGCACGACCCCGACTACGACCAGCTCGCCGCTCCCGGCAAGCCCCAGGCGCTCATCATCGCGCCGACCCGTGAGCTCGCGATCCAGGTCGCCGGCGACGTCGACACCGCGTCGAAGCGCCGCGGCACTCGCTCGCTGCTGGTCTACGGCGGCGTCGGCTACGAGCCGCAGCTCGAGGCCCTCGAGTCCGGCGTCGACATCGTGATCGGCACGCCCGGCCGACTGCTCGACCTGGCGAACCGTCGTGCGCTCGACCTGTCCCACGTCAAGGCCCTGGTGCTCGACGAGGCCGACGAGATGCTCGACCTCGGCTTCCTGCCCGACATCGAGGCGCTGCTCGCGAAGACCCCCGAGACGCGCCAGACGATGCTGTTCTCGGCCACGATGCCGGCGCCCATCGTCACCCTGGCGCGGCGTCACATGCGGCACCCCATGAACATCCGCGCCGAGAGCCAGGACGCCAACCAGACGGTGCCCACCACGTCGCAGTTCGTGTGGCAGGCGCACGAGCTGGACAAGCCCGAGGTGCTGGCCCGCATCCTGCAGGCCGACGACGTCGCCCGCGTCGTCATCTTCACCCGGACCAAGCGCACCGCGCAGCGCGTGGCCGACGACCTCATCGACCGCGGCTTCCCCGCGGCACCCCTGCACGGCGACATGGCGCAGGCGGCCCGCGAGAAGGCCATGACCCGCTTCCGCGAGGGCAAGGTCAACACCCTCGTGGCGACGGACGTCGCGGCCCGCGGCATCGACGTGTCCGACGTCAGCCACGTCATCAACTACAACTGCCCCGAGGACGACAAGACCTACGTGC
>JALRKU010000158.1 GCA_023254755.1 Aeromicrobium sp.
GAGCTGCACACCAGCGAGCAACCCATGCGCACCATCATCATGGTGAGCAAGGAAGGCCATTGCCTCAACGACTTGCTGTTTCGCGTCAAGAGCGGCCTGTTGCCGCTGGAGGTGCGCGCCATCATCAGCAACCACCGCGACGCCGCACCGCCGCCGAGGCCCTGCTGATCGACCTCGCGGTCGAGTACGCCGTCGCGCGCTGACTCAGGTCGCTGCGACGTTCCAGCGGTGCACGACCGGTGTGCCGCGGTCGTCGCCCAGGACCGAGAGGGTCGCGGTGTCGAGCGCCAGGTGGCGCCCCTCGGCGACGTCGAGGTCGAGCCAACGGGCGGCCAGGGCCCGCAGCGCGTGGGCGTGAGCGAACACCAGCGTGGCGCCCTCGGACGCTCGCACGCGAGCAACGACGCGGTCGAGCCGCTCGGTCACCTGGGCGGCGGTCTCCCCGCCCGGGACGGGGTGGGTCCACACGGTCCAGCCCGGCACCGACTCGCGGATCTGAGACGTCGTGACGCCCTCGTAGTCGCCGTAGTCCCACTCGACCAGGTCCGGGTCGACCTCGGCGTCGCCGAAGCCGGCCAGCTCGGCCGTGCGCCGGGCCCGCTGTCGTGGACTGGTCAGCACGTGGCCGACGGTCAGACCGCCGAGCACTGGGGCGAGGGCCCGCGCCCCCGCCTCGCCGTTCGCCGTGAGCGGCAGGTCCGTCGTGGACGTGTGGCGTCCCGACAGGCTCCACTCGGTCTCGCCGTGGCGGACCAGGTACAGCTGCTCGGTGACCACGGGATCAGCGCGGGATGAGGACCCAGTGGTCCAGGTCGAGCAGCACGCCGGGCGCGTACTTGCCGTCGTCGCCGCGCAGCGTCATCGACTCGTCGCGACCCTTCGTCGCGACCAGGCGCAGCCGCAGGGCACCGACGGTGTCGGTCAGGGCGGCCTTGTCGAGGACCTCGGACCACGCGTAGACGGTGTCGCCCGCGAACGCCGGCGACGTGTGCGCGCCCGCGTTGATCGCGGCCACCAGCTGCGCGTTGGCCAGGCCGTTGAACGCCAGTGCCCGCGCCATCGAGATCACGTGCCCGCCGTAGACCAGGTTGTTGCCGTCGGGGCGGGCCTCGACGTTGAAGTGGACCTTGGCGGTGTTCTGCCACAGACGGGTCGCCTGCTGGTGCTCCGACGCCGTGAGCGTGACCCCGTCGACGTGGTCGATCTTCTCGCCGACCTCGTAGTCGTCGAAGCGGTGCGGCGACCCGGCGGCCTCGGCGTCGTAGCCGGCGAAGTCCAGGCCGGCGGGCAGCACCAGGTCCTCGGCGGCGACCGCGTCGGCGAGCTCGGGCAGCACCGTCTCGGGCGCGGGCAGCGACTGGTCGCGCTTGTGGACCATGACCCAGCGGGCCCAGTCGATGACGACCTCGTCGCGCTGGTTGGTGGCGGTCGATCGCACGTACACGACGCCGCTCTTGCCGTTGGAGTTCTGCTTGAGGCCGATGACCTCCGACGACGTCGAGATCGTGTCGCCCGGGACGATGGGGCGGTGGAAGCGGCACTCGGCGTAGCCGAGGTTGGCCACCGCGTTCAGCGACACGTCGGGCACGGTCTTGCCGAACGCGACGTGGAAGCCGATGAGGTCCTCGACGGGGTGCGGGTCGAGACCGACCGACGCCGCGAACACCGCGGACGACGGGACCGCGTAGCGGGTCGGGTAGATCGAGCCGTACACGGCGCGGTCGCCCTCGGTGATCGTGCGGGGCGTCGCGTGCCGGATCACCTGCCCGACGGTGAAGTCCTCGAAGAAGTTGCCGGGGTTCGTCTTGCTCATCAGGTCCTCTGTCAGGCGAAGGGGTCGGGGCGGAGGCCGGGCAGCTCGGCGACGAGCTCCTGGGCGCGGGACAGCAGCTTGTGCTCGACCAGCACCTCGTAGCGGGTCGCGACGGTGCGCTGCACCGAGCTGAAGTCGCGGCGGCCGCGGGTCATCGCGTAGCCGAGCAGGCTGTACACCATGCCGAAGCCGACGCCCAGCGCGACGCCGGTCAGGATCGCCTGCAGCGCCCCGTCGGTCGAGAACCAGCTGATCAGCAGGCCGATGAACAGACCGAGCCAGGCGCCCGAGGCGGCGCCTGCGGCGGCTACGCGGCCGGTCGTCAGGCGGCCCGTGATGCGCTCGACCTGCTTGAGGTCGGTGCCCACGATCAGCACGTTCTGCACCGGGAAGTCGTTGTCCGACAGATGGTCGACGACCTTCTGCGCGTCGGCGTACTGGTCGTAGACGCCGAGGGACTGCGGGAACTCGAGCTCGAAGATCCCGGGAGACGTGGGAGGCATGCCGCCAGCCTATCGAGACGGGTTCGGACTGGCGCGACAGCCCGAAGTTGCCTCACAATCATCTTCAGTCACTTCTGTCACACCACTTCCCCACTCTGGAGCGACATGCCCGTGCGCACCGCCCTGCTCGCCCTCGCCCTGGTCATCGGCGCCGCACCCGCGGCGACGGCCAAGACCGTCGAGCCGGTGCTCGAGGCGCACCGCGGCGGGCCCGACCTCGGAGCACCCGAGAACACCATCAAGCTGTTCAAGAAGGCCGTGGCGTCGAAGGTCGTCGACCGCATCGAGACCGACGTGCGCACCACCGAGGACGACGTGCTCGTGATCCACCACGACGCGACCCTGTCGAAGAAGTGCACGAAGTACGGCGGCAAGTCCCTGCGCGTCCTCACCTGGAAGCAGCTGGCCACGACGCGCTGCGACGGCCAGCCGGTCCCCCGCGTCGAGGACGCGTACGACGTCGTGCGCGGGACCGACGTGGCCCTCAACCTCGAGCTCAAGCTCGACGCCGACAAGACGCTGCACGAGCGCAAGGTCTTCGCTCGCGAGCTGGCACGCTCCGTCGTCGCGTCGAAGCTGCCCGATGATCAGGTGACGTTCTCGTCGTTCTACTGGCGCAGCTACGCCACGACGCTGCGCAAGTACGCGCCCGACCACGAGATCGTCGCGATGGAGTTCCAGAAGTACTCCGACCCCACCGCCGACACCTTCTCGTCGGTGCGCGAGGCCAAGGCAGCCGGCATCGACCTGGTCACGATGTCGATCGCCGACGCGCACCGCGACGTGCTGGCGTTCATCACCGGCTACGGCGGCATGGAGGTCACCCTCAACGCCCGCACCAGCGAGGCGGACTCTCGCTACGCCCTGGCCCACGGGCTGCGCATCTACCCCAGCGACGACCCCGAGCGTGCGGCCGCGTCGATCAAGGCGTTCCAGGCGCGGGTCGCCAAGACCCCGCTCAAGCAGTCGCTGAAGACCACGAACAAGGCCGCGACCGTCCTGGCGAAGGTCAGGCTCGCCGACGGCAGGAAGACGTTCCCGCGGCTCGTCTCGTCGAGCCTGCTCAAGGCGTCGAGCGTCAAGCGCCTCGACGGCGCGCTGCTCGACGTCACCGTCACCGGGTCCGGTGGCGGGACGGTCGAGGTCGCACCGTCGGGCAGCCGACCGGGCACCGACGGCACCCGCGTCGCGATCCCGAAGGGCACCAAGACCTATCGGGTCGTGGTCGGCCCAGGCGACGCCGGGCGCCTGCGGGTGGTCCCGTCAGGCGCCGCGGCGACCGTCACGGTGAAGCTGGTCGGCTACCGCACCGCGTCGTACTAGGCCTTGTACTCCTTGAGGAGGTTGCGGCCGATGATCATCTTCTGGATGTCGGACGTGCCCTCGCCGATCAGCATGAACGCCGACTCGCGGTAGAGGCGCTCGATCTCGTACTCCTTGGAGTAGCCGTAGCCGCCGTGGATGCGGAACGACG
>JALRKU010000277.1 GCA_023254755.1 Aeromicrobium sp.
CAAGCTGCTGGGTCTGCCGATGGGCGTCGACGTCTGCTACACCAACCACTCCGAGGCCGACTCGGACGACATGGACACCTAGCTGACCATGCTCGGAGTCGCCGGCACGGCGTTCGTGATCACGGTGCCGGGTGCCGACGACGTGATGCTGGGCTACCAGAGCCTGTCCTTCCACGACGCCCTCTACGCCCGACGCAGCCTGGGCCTGAGGCCGGCTCCGGAGTTCGAGACCTGGCTCGCACGCGCCGGCATGCTCGACGACGCCGGCCGCATCGCGCCGGTCGACCCCGCTGCCTCGACCCTGCGCGAGCTCGGCGTGCTGTCGTGAGCGACTTCTGGAGCGCGCTGCGGTCCACGACCCAGTCCCGCATCGGTCAGTCCCGCACGGGTGACACCATCGCCAGCGCGGAGGTGCTCGCCTTCCGCGAGGCGCACGCGCGGGCGCGTGACGCCGTGCACCTCCCGCTGGATCTCGAGGCGCTCGTGCCGTCGGTCGCGGCGGTCGGCCTCGGCCGGCCGATCGTCGTCTCCAGTGCAGCGTCGTCGCGTGCTGAGTACCTTCGGCGCCCGGATCTGGGCCGTCGCCTCGCGGACGACGCCGTCGTCCCCGAGCACCCGGCCGACCTGGGCGTCGTGCTCGCCGACGGTCTGTCGACCACCGCGATCGAGACCCACGGCGTCCCGATGCTCGAGGCGCTCGTCGAGGTCTTCTCCGGTCGCCTCACCGTGGCGCCGCCGGTGATCGCCACCGAGGCCCGCGTCGCCCTCGGCGACCCGATCGGCGAGCGGCTCGGGGTCACCACGGTGATCGTGCTGGTGGGGGAGCGGCCGGGGCTGTCGGTCGACGACTCGCTGGGCCTCTACCTGACGCACCGCCCCCGCACGGGGCGTCGCGACGCGGAGCGCAACTGCATCTCCAACGTGCACCCGCCGAACGGCCTGCACTACCCGATCGCGGCGCGCACGGTGGCGGCGCTGGTCGACGGGGCCCGGGCCCTCGGCGAGTCCGGGATCCGGCTCAAGGACCCCACGCGCGCTCTCGAGTGAATCGCGCTCAGTTGTTGCGTCGCGGTCATGCGGCCGAAACACCGACTCGGTTTCATGGTGGGTAACAAAGTTTCTCTACATGATCCACCGAGAGGAAGCGTCATGACCGCCGAGACCACCTCCGTCCCCGCCTTCCGCGTCACCCCCGGCGCGTTCGTGGACATGCCGTCGATGGAGATCCCGAACACGCTCGGGTTCATCCAGGACGTCTACGAGAACCCCGAGAACAGCGTGATGTGCTCGGGATTCTTCGAGCTCGTGCACACCGACGAGCCGCTCGTCTACGACTACCAGTACGACGAGATGAAGGTCGTCCTGGAGGGCGAGTTCCTCCTCGTCAACGTCGACACCGGCCAGGAGCTCGTGGCCAGGAAGCACGACGCGATCTTCTTCCCGAAGGGCTCGCGCATCGCGTTCAGCACGCCGGACCGGGCGCTGGCCTTCTACGCCGGTCACCGCGACGCCACGCTGCTCTGACGATGACCGTGGTCACGCAGGAGGTCGCGTCGCCGGCGGCTCTCAGCCTGCCGCAGTGGCCCGAGGTCCCCGAGCCGGTCGACCCGTCCGGGCGATCCTTCGAGGTCTTCGGGTTCGGCGACGGTGCCGCCGTCGCCCGTGCCTGGTCCGACGAGGCGAGGTCCCACGGTCCCGTCGGTCTGGTGGTCGCTGCGACGTTCGAGGTCGGCGCCGTGCGGTCGGCGCTCGTCGAGGCCCGCTGCGGCGTGCGGGTCATGATCTGCGGCCCGCAGGACGACGTCCTCCTGGCCCTCGCCGAGGCACGGTCCGTCGGAGCGGAGCCGGAGGAGCTGCGCAGCTTCGTGACGCGCGACGACGTGCTGCCGATCTTCTGCGCGCACTGCCGGGGCACGCACCGGGTGGCCGCCGTGCCGGGCGGGACGGTCGAGTGCCCGGGGTGCGCGCGGGTGCTCGAGGTGCACCCGCACCTGTCGGCCGTGCGGGGCAGCTTCCTGGCCTCGGACGCCCGGGCGCGAGAGCTCGCACCGTGAGCGCCCCCTCGTCGTCGGTCGTCGCGGAGCACCAGCACGCCGCCTACCGACGCGCCGCCCGCGAGCTCGTCGTCGAGTCGATCCACCTCGTCGCTCCGCTGGTGCGACACCTGGTGCTCGCGCCACGCGACGGTGGACCGCTGACCCCGTACGAACCCGGCAGCCACGTCGTCGTGGAGACGCCGACAGGACGCAACGCCTACTCGCTGACCGGCGACGGGGCGTCGCCCCACCGGTACACCATCTCGGTGCTGCGGCGCGGCGACGGCGGCGGCTCGTCGCCCTTCACCTTCATCAGCTCGTCGAAGGACTGGATCGTCTTCCAGCGCCCCGAGTTGAGCCGCACCACCGGGATCCCGAGCCGCGCGGCGAGCTCGAGGCAGTGCGTCGTGTGGGCGACGTGCTTCT
>JALRKU010000336.1 GCA_023254755.1 Aeromicrobium sp.
CGCTGATCGCGATGGGACTGGCAGCCCGGCCGAAGCTGCTGATCGCCGACGAGCCGACCTCGGCGCTCGACGTCACGGTCCAGAAGCAGATCCTCGACCACCTCGACTCGCTCACCGACAACCTGGGCGTCGCGGTCATGCTGATCACGCACGACCTGGGGCTGGCCGCCGAGCGGGCCGACCACCTCGTGGTCATGTACCGCGGTCGTGTCGTGGAGTCGGGTCCGGCCCTGGAGATCCTGCAGGACCCTCAGCACCCCTACACGCAGCGACTCGTGTCCAAGGCGCCGTCGATCGCGTCTCAGCGGCTGTCGTCGGTCAAGGCGCGCGCCGAGATCCGGGCCCAGGCGCAGGAGCAGGCCGCCGAGATCGCTGCCGAGGTCGCCGAGAGCAGCGCCGAGTTCGGCGAGGGCCGCGACGACATCCTGGTGGTGGAGAACCTGACGAAGGTCTTCCCGCTCCGCGGCGCACGCCCGTGGGAGAAGATCGACTTCACCGCCGTCGACGACGTGTCGTTCCGGCTCGAGCGAGGCACCACCACGGCCATCGTGGGGGAGTCGGGGTCGGGCAAGTCCACGGTCGCCCGCATGGTGCTGGACCTTCTGCCCGTCACGTCGGGCCGGGTGCTGTTCGACGGCGTCGACATCCGGTCGCTGTCGAGCAAGGCGCAGCGTCTGAAGTTCCGGCGCCAGATGCAGCCGGTGTTCCAGAACCCGTACGCCTCGCTCGACCCGCTGTACTCGATCTACCAGTCGATCGAGGAGCCGCTGCGCACGCACGACGTGGGCACCAAGAAGGAGCGCGAGACGAAGGTCCGCGACCTGCTCGACAAGGTGTCGCTGCCCACCACGGTGATGTCGCGGTACCCCGGTGAGCTGTCCGGTGGTCAGCGGCAGCGCGTGGCCATCGCCCGTGCCCTGGCGCTCGACCCCGAGGTCGTCATCTGCGATGAGGCGGTCTCCGCGCTCGACGTGCTGGTGCAGGCGCAGATCCTCGAGCTGCTCAACGACCTGCAGGCCGAGCTCGGCCTGAGCTACCTGTTCATCACCCACGACCTGGCGGTCGTCCGGCAGATCGCCGACAACGTGCTGGTGATGCAGAACGGCAAGGTGGTCGAGCAGGCGTCGGTCACCCAGGTCTTCGACGACCCGCACCAGGACTACACCCGCAAGCTGCTCGACGCCATCCCCGGCGGCTCCATCCCCCTCGCCGGCTCCGCCTGACGTCACTGTGGTCCCCGGTTTTCACACGCTGCCGTGTGAAACCGGGGATGACAACAACCAGCTTGTTGTCGTCATCCCCAGGTTCTTGATGCCAGCGGGCTCGGCGGTGGATGACGGCGGACGGCGCGATTCGACTTCGGGCATCGTCGACCCATGGCGACTGCGATCGACTCGTTCCTGCACGACCAGGGCTTCATCACGCGCCCGCAGGTTCTCTCCCTGGGGTGGGACGACGAAGCCATTCGCCTCCTGCTCCGCTCCAAGCGGCTGATCTGGATCGGCCCAGGCCTCTACGCCGCGCCGGAGTACCAGCAGCTCGATGACGAGGCCAAGCACCTGGTGCGGTGTCGGGCGGTGGCCACGCGCTTCACCGGTCGAGCCGTGTTCAGTCATCAGACGGCGGTGCTTCTGCACGACATCGCCCTGTGGGGCGTCGACCTCGACGACGTCCACGTGACCCGTGTCGACGGAGGGAGGGCTCGACATCATGCCCACGTGGCGCATCACGCCGGATTCCTCCCGGCGGATCAGATCACGGTGGTCGACGGTCTGGAGGTCGTCGATGCTGCGCGATCGGTGTGGGACCTGGCGACCACGGCGTCCCTGGAGTCCGCCGTGGTGACGGCCGACTCCGCGTTGAATCGGGGGATCACCGATCGCGGGGCGCTGATGTCGTTGGCTCCCGAGCTCACCGACTGGCGGGGATCGCGCCGGGCGAAGGCGGCCCTCAGCCTGGCGGACGGGCGTGCTGAGTCGCCCGGGGAGTCGCGCCTGCGTCTGTTGATGCGGCTCAACGGGCTCCCCAAACCCGAGCCGCAACATCCGATCTTCGACGAGGACGGGGTCCTGATCGGTGTGACTGACCTGGCGCTGCCGGCGTTCCGTCATGTGATCGAGTTCGACGGCCTGGTCAAGTACGGGTCGGCCGCTGATCTTGCCAAGGAGAAGGCGCGCGAGGACGCCATTCGTCGCCAGGGGTGGGGCGTCACTCGGGTGATCTGGACTCAGTTGCGCCCCCAGCAGCGAGGGGCTCTCGTCAGGGAGCTGTGGCGGGCGGTGGAGGAGTCTCTGCAGCTCTACGGCCATCGCGTCGCCTGACAACAAGAAGCTCCAGTTGACGACAACAAATTGGTTGTCGTCAACCCCGGTTTCACACGGCAGCGTGTGAAACTTGGGGCCACCGTGCAAGGAGTGGCGCGGGGCGGGCGCGGACTTGACCTGTTCGAACACCTGTTCGAACATAGGGGGATGACGGCCCCCACCAGCGTGCTCGACGACCTGCGGGAGCGGGTGCGTCAGCTGGAGGGGAGACCGGCGGCGCAGCCGGTCGCGACCCATCCGGCCCTGGCCGGTCTGCTGCAGCTGCAGACCGGTGGTGTGTATGCCACGACGTCGGCGAGCCTGCTGGGGCTGCTGATGGCGGGACCGTCGGCCGACGGCGCCTGGTGCGGCGTGATCGGCACGGCCCGCCTCGGTCTCGAGGCGCTCGCGTCCACCGGGGTCCGGCTCGACCGCTGTGTCCTGGTGCCCGATCCGGGCGACGCGTGGCTCGAGGTCACCGCGGCGCTGGTCGACGTGCTCGGCGTCGTCGCGGTCGTCCCGCCCCGCCAGGTCGGCGAGCACGACGCGAGTCGCCTGGTGGCACGTCTGCGCCAGCGCGGCGGTGTCCTGCTCGCGCTGGGCGACTGGCCACGGGCCGACGCCCGGGTCGCGCTGGCCGACCTGCAGTGGGTCGGTCTGGGACGAGGTCATGGGCATCTGCAGGCACGGCAGGCCACCGTCGAGGTCCGGCGCGGCACGACACCCGCGCGCAGTCGCCGGCTGTGGTTCCCCGACCTCGACCAGCAGATCCGTCCCGCCGTCGACCGGAGCGAGCAGCCCGCGCGCCACCTGCGGAGCGTCGGATGAGCCGCATCCTGGTGCTGTGGGCCCCCGACTGGCCCGTCGTCGCCGCCACCGCGGGGGCCGACGTCCCGGCCGGCGCCCCCGTCGCGGTGCTCGCGAACGGACAGGTGCTCGCGTGCTCCCAGGCCGCGCGGGCCGACGGCGTCCGTCGTGGCATGAGACGTCGTGACGCGCAGTCGCGGTGTCCGGAGCTGGTGCTGCGCGACCACCAGCCCGATGCCGACGCGCGGTCCTTCGAGGAGGTGCTCGCCGCGATCGAGCAGGTCGCTCCCGGGGTCGCACCGTTGCGACCCGGGCTGTGTGCGCTGCACGTGCCCAGTCGGTTCTACGGCGGTGAGGCCGAGGCGGGCGCCGTGCTCGCCGAGCACCTGGTGCGGCTGGGGGTCTGGGACGTCAGGCTCGGTGTCGCCGACGGGCTGTTCGCCGCTGAGCAGGCGGCCAGGCAGGCGTCCGCCCAGGACAGCCTGGTCGTGCCCGTGGGCGGATCTCCGGCGTTCCTGCGCGACCTGCCGGTCGACGTGCTCGACACCGGTCGCGACCAGCCGGGCGAGATCGTCGGCCTGCTGCGTCGCATGGGACTCACGACGCTGGGGGCGTTCGCGGCGCTGTCGGCCGCCGACGTGCACACCCGGTTCGGCTCCGAAGGCGCCCTGCTGCACCGACTCGCCGCCGGGGCCGACGCCCAGCCGGTCAGCCGGCGTCAGGTGCCTCCCGAGCTCGCGGCGACGCTCGCGTTCGAGCCGCCGCTCGACCGGGTCGACCAGATCGCGTTCAGCCTGCGCACCACGGCCGAGCACTTCGTCGCCGACCTCGCCGATCGCGGCCTGGTCTGCACCACGGTGCGGATCGAGATCGACGCCGAGGGCCAGGTCGCCTCGACCCGTCGCTGGATGCACCCCCGCTGGTTCGCGGCAGCCGATCTGGTCGACCGCGTGCGCTGGCAGCTGCAGGCCGCCACGATCGACGCGCCCGTCGACGCCGTGCGGCTGCTCCCCGACACCCTCGAGCCGCTCGGCGACCACGCCGAGAGCCTGTTCGGCGGCGGCCCCGACGAGCGGGTCGAGCGAGGCGTCGCCCGAGTGCAGGGCATGGTCGGTCACGACGCCGTCGTGCAGGTGCAGGTGCAGGGTGGGCGGGGGAGCCGTGATCGCCACCTGCTGGTGCCGTGGGGTGACAAGCCCGTCGCCGCGCGGGCGATCGACCAGCCCTGGCCCGGCACGGTGCCGCCGCCGGCCCCGGCCACCGTCTTCGAGCGCCCCCAGGAGGCCTGGGTCGTCGGCGCCGAGGGTCTCCCGGTCGGGGTCACGGGGCGAGGCGTTGTCACGGGGGAGCCCAGCCGGTTCCGTCCCGTGCCCGACGCCGACTGGCTCCCCGTCGCGTCGTGGGCCGGGCCCTGGCCGGTCGACGAGCGCTGGTGGGACGTCGCGTCGTCGCGTCGCATCGCGCGCTTCCAGGTCGTCGGCGTCGACGGCAGCGCCTGGCTGATGATCGTCGAGGACGGCCGCTGGCACACCGAGGCCCGCTATGACTGACCCGCGGGGAGGGGTGGGGCGCTGAGATGGGCTGGAACAACCCCGACATCTCGTGGAAGGAGCTGGAGCGGCGCCTCTCGGGGCGTCCCGACGTGGCGGGCATCCCTTCCACGGTCACGGTCGGCGACCTGCCGATCAGCAGCCGCAAGAAGCCCGAGTACGAGGCGCCGAGCATCGAGGTCCCCACCGGGCCGGTCGTGCCGTACGCCGAGCTGCACTGCCACAGCAGCTTCTCGTTCCTCGACGGCGCCAGCGCCCCCGAGGACCTGGTCACCGAGGCCACGCGGCTCGGGTTGGTCGGTCTCGCCGTCACCGACCACGACGGCTTCGCCGGGGCACCCGCGTTCGCCGAGGCGGCTCGCGAGCACCAGAAGGCGGGGCGCGAGCTGGCCACGGTCTACGGCGCCGAGCTGTCGCTGGGGCTCACCGCACCGCAGAACGGCGTCCCCGACCCCGAGGGCACCCACCTGCTGGTGCTCGCGCGCGGTGTCGAGGGCTACCACCGACTGGCCGGCGCCCTGACCGAGGCGCACCTGCGCGGCGACGAGAAGGGTCGTCCCGCGTACGACCTCGACGAGCTGGCCGAGCGGGGCCGCGGATCCTGGATCGTGCTCACCGGCTGCCGCAAGGGGTCCGTCCGTCGAGCGCTCGAGATCGGTGGGCCCCGTGCCGCCGCCGCGGCACTCGACGACCTCACGGCCCGCTTCGGACTCGACTCGGTCGTCGTCGAGCTCACCGACCACGGCCTGCCCGGCGACACCGCCCGCAACGACCTGCTGGCCGCGCTGGCCGCCGACCACGGGCTGCCGGTCGTGGCCACCAACACGGTCCACCACGCTCGTCCGTCCGACCACCGGCTCGCTGCGGCGATGGCCGCGATCCGCAGTCGTCGCAGCCTCGCCGACCTCGACGGCTGGCTGCCTGCCACCGGCGCGGCCCACCTGCGGTCCGGTGAGGAGATGCAGGCGCGCTTCGCCCGCTACCCCGGTGCGGTCGCGCGCAGCGTCGAGATCGCCCGCGAGAGCGCGTTCGACCTGACGGCGGCCACGCCCCGTCTGCCCCACCGCAACATCCCCGAGGGCCACACCGCCATGAGCTGGCTGCGCGAGCTGGCCCACCGCGGCATCGAGAAGCGCTACCCCCACATCCGCGCGGAGGCCACCGAGCGCATCGAGGCCGAGCTCGCGGTCATCGAGGAGAAGGACTTCCCCGGCTACTTCCTCATCGTCCACGACATCGTGCAGTTCGCCCGCTCCGAAGGGATCCTGTGCCAGGGCCGAGGATCCTCGGCGAACTCGGCGCTCTGCTACGCCCTCGAGATCACCGCGGTCGACTCGATCAAGTACGACCTGCCGTTCGCGCGGTTCCTCGCCACCACGCGGGAGGAGGAGCCCGACATCGACGTCGACTTCGACTCCGACCGTCGCGAGGAGGTCATCCAGTGGGTCTACGACACCTACGGCCGACGCAACGCCGCCCAGGTCGCCAACGTCATCACCTACCGGCCGCGCTCGGCCATCCGCGACGCCGCCAAGGCGCTGGGCTACTCGGTCGGCCAGCAGGACGCCTGGAGCAAGCAGATCGACGGCTGGTTCACGATCGACACCGCCGAGCTCGACGCGCCGGCGCCCGTCGTGGAGCTGGCCGGCCAGCTGCTGGGC
>JALRKU010000263.1 GCA_023254755.1 Aeromicrobium sp.
TGTTCGCCGTGATGGGAATCGACGGCGCCGAGGCCGACGAGAAGTTCGGATTCCTGCTGGAGGCGTTCACCTTCGGTGCGCCGCCGCACGGCGGGATCGCCTTCGGCTGGGACCGCATCACCGCCCTGCTGGCCGGGGTCGACTCCATCCGCGAGGTCATCGCGTTCCCCAAGTCCGGCGGCGGCTACGACCCGCTGACCGCGGCTCCGGCGCCGATCACGCCCGAGCAGCGCGCCGAGGCCGGCGTCGACGCCGATCCCGAGGCCGAGTGCGCCGACGCCTGAGCAGCGCGGGCGAGCGGAGTGCGGAGCGCGGCCCGGTCGGACCTCGAGACTAGGCTCGTCGCGTGAGCGACGGACTGTTCGACCTGCCCGACGGTGGACCCGCCGGCGCGTCGCGTCCTGACTCCGGCGGCACGCTGGCGGGCAACGCGCACACCTCGGCGCCGCTCGCCGTGCGCATGCGTCCTCGCACGCTCGACGAGCTGGTGGGGCAGGAGCACCTGCTGGTGCCCGGGTCGCCGCTGCGGCAGATGATCGACGGCGACCAGCCGCTGACGATCCTGCTGTGGGGTCCGCCCGGCACCGGCAAGACCACGATCGCGTCGCTGCTCAGCCAGCACACGCGGCGGCGGTTCATCGAGGTCTCCGCGGTCAGCGCCGGCGTCAAGGAGGTCCGCGACGTCATCGCGGGGGCCCGACGTGCCCTGGCGAACGGCGTCGAGACCGTCCTGTTCGTCGACGAGGTCCACCGCTTCAACAAGTCGCAGCAGGACGCCCTGCTGCCGGGCGTCGAGAACCGCTGGGTCTCGCTGATCGCGGCGACCACCGAGAACCCGCACTTCAGCGTCATCTCCCCGCTGCTGAGCCGGTCGCTGCTGATGACCCTCGACAGCCTCACCGACGAGCAGGTGGGTCTCGTCGTCGACCGAGCGGTCACCGACGAGCGCGGGCTGTCCGGCACCGTCACGCTCGCGGCCGACGCCCGCGACCACCTGGTGCGCCTGGCCGGGGGCGACGGACGCCGTGCGCTGACCTACCTCGAGGCGGCCGCCGGCGCCGCCACCAGCCAGGGACGCACCGAGGTCACGGTCGACGACGCCGCGCTGGCGGTCGACAAGGCGGCGGTGCGCTACGACCGGCAGGGCGACCAGCACTACGACGTCATCAGTGCGTTCATCAAGTCCATCCGTGGCTCCGACGTCGACGCCGCCCTGCACTACCTGGCGCGGATGATCGAGGCGGGGGAGGACCCGCGGTTCATCGCCCGCCGCCTGATGATCCACGCCAGCGAGGACATCGGCATGGCCGATCCCACCGCGCTGCACACCGCGGTGGCGGCCGCCGAGGCCGTGGCGATGATCGGGTTCCCCGAGGCCCGCATCACGCTCGCGCAGGCCACGATCCACCTCGCCACCGCTCCGAAGTCGAACGCCGTGATCACCGCGATCGACCGCGCGCTCGCCGACGTGAGGGCCGGCAAGGCCGGTGCGGTGCCGCCCGCGCTGCGCGACGCGCACTACGCAGGCGCCAAGAAGCTGGGGCACGGCCACGACTACGCCTATCCGCACGACGACCCGCGCGGCGTCGTGCCGCAGCAGTACGCACCCGACGAGGTCGACGGTCAGGTCTACTACCGCCCCGGCCGCCACGGCGACGAGGCCGAGCTGGCCGACCAGCTGGAACGAATCCGGGCGATCGTGCACCGGCGGTCCTGACCCCAACCCGCGCCCCTGACCGGTGCCGGTCGGGGCGATAGGCTCGACCCCATGCCTGTCGACGTCGCGATCCTGGTCGTGACCGCGCTGCTGGCGGCCGTCGCCGTCGTCGCCGCGGTCGTCGCCGTGCGCGCGCTGCGCGAGGTGCGCGGCCTGGGCGCGACGGTCGCCGAGGCGCCGTCGACGGACCTGGTGGCGCCCGAGCCGGTCGCTCCGCCACCGGCCGTGGTGCGCCCGGTCGAGGTCGTCGACGGACGGGTCGTCGCCCACCTCACCCGCGACGACCTCGTGCAGGCGCGCCTCAGCAGGCCAGGGGCCCGGCTGTCGGTCGTCGCGCACGGCGTGGCCCACGCGCTGCGGCCCGAGTCGCGCGACCGCATCGTCGCCCTGGTCCGCCGCGAGTACCGCCGCCGCCGGGCGCTCCGCCTCAAGGTCGCCCGCCGGGCGCTGCGCTCGGTCCCGCCCGAGACGATGCAGCGCGCCGACTGGCTCGGCACCGACGACACCCCCCGGCTCGCCGAGCTGGTTTCCGGTGCGGAGCGACTGTTCGAGATCGTGTTTTTGCGCAATGACCGTGATCACTATCGACGCACGCTCAGGGCATGGTACTCCAACCTAAAGTCGC
>JALRKU010000426.1 GCA_023254755.1 Aeromicrobium sp.
GGCGCGCCGATTGTGGTGGATTCGGCGCGGCGCGATTTTGTGCAGCAGCGCGGCTTGCCCGACGAAGCGTTTTTTGCCGACAGCTTCACCAGCGCGGCCGATAGCGCCGGCACCTAAGCGCGCGGGTCGGGCTCGAAGGTGACCACGTGGTGCACCTCGGGCCGAATGCCCACCCACTCGCCAACTTGATGGTTGTGGTGGCTGGGCACGTGCGCCAACACCTGCTCGCCACTGGCGAGTTGTAGGGTGTACAAAAAGGTTGAACCACGAAACACCTTGCGCACGATGCGGGCCTTCATGGCCGCGTCGTCGTCGTGCACGATGTCGTCGGCTCGCAGCAGCAAATCGGCCTGCGTGGCGCCCTCGCGGCTGGCCGCCCAGTGGCATACGGCCGGGTCGTCGAGCACGCCCAAGGCGGTGTGCACCGCGCGTTGTGGCGTGTCGTCCACGCGGGCACCCAGCACCACGCCGTGCCCAGTGAACTGCGCCACAAACCGATTGGCTGGGCGGTGGTACAGGGTGTAGGGGTCGTCCCACTGCAGCAACACCCCCTCGCGCATCACACCCACCTTGTCGCCCAGGGCAAAGGCTTCGAGTTGGTCGTGGGTCACAAACAAGGCCGTGACCTCGGCTTGTTTGAGCACCTGACGCACGTCGCTGGCGAGGCGCTCGCGTAAATCCATGTCAAGGTTAGAAAACGGCTCATCAAGCAACAACACATCGGGCTTGGGCGCCAGCGCCCGCGCCAAGGCCGCCGAGGCGGCCGTCGGCCAGGCGGCCACGCTCCTGGACGCGATCGACCGCGCCGACGCCGATCTCGCGGCGGCGCCGGCCCGGATCGCCGAGCGGGTCACGTCGTTGACCGCCGACGTGGCCGACGCCCAGCGGCTCGCCCCGCAGGACCCGTCGATCACCCAGGCGACCACGACGGCGCAGGAGACCCTGGCATCGGCCCAGGCCACCGGTCGCGATCCGCTCGCAGCCGTCGCGGCGCTCCAGAACGCCGAGGCCACGCTCGACGAGCTGCTCGCCCCCGTGCGAGCCGCCGCCGAGGAGGCCGAGAAGGCCCGGATCGCGCTCACCGAGTCGCTGGGCCGCGTCACCTCGCGGGTCCGCGCCGTCAGCGACTTCGTCGAGACGCGGCGCGGCGCCGTCGGCGCAGAGGCTCGCACGCGACTGTCCGAGGCGGCGCGTCATCTCGACCGCGCACAACAGACCCTGCAGTCCGACCCGGCCGGCGCCCTCGCCGTGCTGCGACAGGCCGAGGCCTACGTCGACGAGGCCGAGCGACTCGCCCGCACCGACGTGGATCGCTACGAGTCGCGCACCGGCTCGTCCGACTCGATGGTCCTCGGCGGGATCTTCGGCGGCGGGAGCGGCTCGTCGTCCAGCGGGGGCTGGGGCGGTGGCTGGGGCGGGGGGTCGCGGTCCCGCTCGCGCAGCTCGTCCAGCCGGCGCAGCAGCTCCCGGCGGTCGTCGCCGAGCCGCCGGTCAGGCGGCAGCCGGGGCGGGCGCAGCCGCGGCGGACGCTTCTGACGCCCATCAGGCAGACTTCCACCAGCACGATCGACCAGAAAGCAGGGACCATGACCAAGAAGCAGACGATCCTGGGGCGCGTCGCCCAGCTCACCAAGGCCAACATCAACGCGCTCCTGGACCGCGCCGAGGACCCCGAGAAGATGCTCGACCAGCTGGTCCGCGACTACACGAACTCGATCGCCGAGGCCGAGGAGGCCGTCGCCCAGACCATCGGCAACGTCCGCATGGCCGAGGCCGACCACGCCGAGGACGTCCGTGCCGCGCAGGAGTGGGGCACGAAGGCCCTCGCCGCGTCGCAGAAGGCCGACAGCTTCCGCGCCTCGGGCGACACCGCCGGTGCCGACAAGTGGGACAACCTGGCCAAGGTCGCGCTCGGCAAGCAGATCGGCTACGAGAACGAGGCCAAGGCCGCTGCCCCGCAGATCCAGTCGCAGAACGAGGTCGTCGAGAAGCTCAAGGTCGGCCTGGTCCAGATGAAGTCCAAGCTCGGCGAGCTGCAGTCCAAGCGCGACCAGCTGGTCGCGCGGCAGAAGACCGCCGAGGCGCAGGCCCAGGTCCAGGACGCCGTGAAGTCGATCGACGTGCTCGACCCGACGAGCGAGATCTCCCGGTTCGAGGACAAGGTCCGCCGCGTGGAGTCCCAGGTCGCCGGTCAGGCCGAGCTCGCCGCCTCGAGCCTCGACGCGCAGTTCGAGGAGCTCGAGGGCGACAACGACGCCCTGGAGGTCGAGGCGCGGCTCGCCGAGCTCAAGGGCGGCACGACTGCCCCCGCCGTCGAGGCTCCGGCCGAGTAGGTGACTGCGCTCCACACGACCTACACGTACGACACCGACGTCGAGTCGGTCTTCGCGCTCATCCGCGACCCTGCGTTCCGCACCGAGTCGTGCGCGGCGCAGGGCGCGGTGGAGCACGACGTCGCGGTCGACGACGACGGCACGTCCGCCACCGTCGTGATCCGTCGGCTGCAGGAGGCCACGGTCCCCGACTTCGTCAAGAAGTTCACCGGCCACCTGGCGCGCGTCGAGCAGACGGAGGTCTGGTCGACTCCCGACACGGACGGCACCCGGACGGCCCGGCTGTCGGTCGACATCGTCGGTCAGCCCGCGAGCATGCGCGGCACCGTGACGCTGCGCGACCTGCCCGGCGGAGGCGCCCAGTTCACGGTCGAGGGCGAGGTGAAGGTCGCCGTTCCGTTCCTCGGCCGGCGACTCGAGCCACCGATCGTCGAGGCCGTCATCGAGTCCATCGACAAGGACGTCGAGCTCGCGCAGCTCCGCCTCTAGCCGGTCGCCGGGACCTCACGACGCCGAGCGGACCTGGGCGATGACCGCCGCGAGCTCCGACGGAGCGAACCACGCGAGGTCACCGCTGTCGTCGACCGCGGTGTGCAGAGCCTCGACGTCGGCCAAGGTGACCGGTCCGTCGGGGTCGTCGACCTCGGCGACCGCGACCGCCGGCGCCTCGTCGGCCGCGCTCTCCAGCGCCGCCAGCTCGTCCTCCTCGTCGTCGGACGCGGCCAGGTAGCCCTCGACCTGGACCGCGCCGCCCGCGAGCAGACGGTCCAGGTCCTCGACGTCGACCGGGAGGTACACGCGCACGTCGGTCACCCCTTCCTCGGGGGACGCTGCCGACCTCGCGGCGCGCGGGTGCCGGTGTCCCTGACGGAGTCGACGAGCTCGGCGAGCGCGTCCTCGATGCACTGGGCCAGCACGTCGACGTCGGGCACCGCCTCGCGGTCGGCGACGATTCCGAAGAACATCCGCCCGCGGTACGACGTGACGCCGATCGAGATCGCCCGGTGGCCGCTGAGCGGGACGCAGGGGTAGACCTCGGCGACCTCCATGCCGGCCATGTAGACCGGGTCCTGGGGGCCGGGCACGTTGGTGATGACGATCTGGTGACCGCGTCCGGTCTCGGCGTCGGCGACGCGGGCTCCGACGGCGTGGAAGGTCGACGTCGCGAATCCCGGCAGGTTGGCCAGCTTGTTGGCCGCGACGGCCGAGCCGGTCTCTCGATGGTCCTTCAGGGCGTAGGAGACCTGGTGCAGCCGCACGACGGGGTTGGTCTCTCCCACCGGCAGGGACAGCAGGTGGCCGCGCACGGTCGAGCCGAGCGACGTGGGCAGCCCGTCGGACGACGCGACCGACATCGGCACCATCGCGCGGAAGCTGGTCTTCGCGGACACCGGTTCGGCGCGCGTGAGCATCCACCCGCGCAGGCCGCCCGCGATCGAGGCGAGGATGACGTCGTTGACCGTGCCGCCGTGCTTCTCGCGCACGAGGCGGAACCTCTCCAGGTCCGCCGACAACGTCGCGAACCGGCGGTGCCGGGACAGCTCGGTGGACAGCACCGACCGCGGCACCGGGGTGTCGCCGCCCAGCACCGGCAGGTGCCGGGTGATCCGACTGAGCTGGTGCTCGACCACGCGCAGCGCGTCCGCCGGGTGACGGACGTGGTGGTCGAGCGTCGAGGCCACGAGCCCGGCCGGCGTCGGCGCCGAGCGCGGCTCCCAGTCCTCGTGCGGGATGTCGCGGGTGCCCTGGGTCTCCTCCAGCAGCACCTGCGCGAGGTCGACCGTGTGGGAACCGTCGACGAGCGCCTGGTGCGCCTTGAACAGCAGGGCGAGGCGATCGCCCTCGAGGCCCTCGATCAGGTACAGCTCCCACAGCGCCCGGTCGAGGTCGAGACGGCGGGCGATGAGCCGGCCGACCAGCTCGTGCAGCGCGTCGAGGCTGCCGGGGCGCGGCAGCGCCGAGCGACGGATGTGCAAGGAGATGTCGAAGTGCTCGTCGTCCACCCAGACCGGCGTGCCGAGGCCGCCCGGTACCGAGCGTGGGACCTGCCGGTACCGCGGGACCAGGTCGATCCGCTCGTTGATGACGTGCACGAGCCGGTCGTAGTCCAGGTCGGCACCCGGCTCGAGGATCGCGAGCGAGGCGACCTGTCGAGGCATCGTCGGGCTGTCCTGCTGCAGGAACATCGCATCCAGCGGGCTCAACCGTTGCATCAGGCTCCTTCGACGTGCTGCCGACGAAGGTATCACCGCTCAGCGAGCGACGACGGCCTGCGTGACGAGGCTCGCCGCGAACGCCTCGACCCGGGCGACGAACGACGACGTCGGAGCCGCGGTGCGCGGCGTGCGACCTGAGATGGCCGCAGCGTCCCAGGCCGCCTGGTCGAACGGCAGGTGCATCTCGGGGGTGACGCCGGTGAGCCGGGCGACCGTGGCGGAGACCTCGCGGTCGGACCAGCCGAGCGAACGGCGGGCCTGGTTGACCAGAACCCGCGGCGAGCGGCCGGGCGCGACCGATGCGAGGTCGTGCAGCGCACGGACGAGGCGCGACAGGCCCAGGGGGTCGGCACGGCCGACCACCACGACCACGTCGGCCCGCTCCAGGGTGGCCACCGTGGTGGCGCCGCGCCCACCTCGCTCCGCATCGAGGCTGAACCCGCAGTCGACGACGACGCAGGCCGCAGCGCGGACCAGCGCCGTGAGGACGGCGTCGTAGGCGGCGGGGCGCAGCTGCGAGGCCATGTCGGCGCGCGGAAGCCCGGTGAGCAGGCGCAGGTCCGGCTCGACCGAGAGCGCCGCGGATACCGCCTCGTCGGGGCGCCCCTGGTTCGCGGCCCGGACGGCCGAGACCAGTCCCGACACGTCGTCCGACGCGTCGTCTTAACCCTCTGCGCTCTGACTCTTCCACACGACGTTCACCAGAGCGCTAGACGACCCTCCAGCCGTCCCGGTGACTGCGGTCAGCGACGACGTCGTGACCTCCACCCGCTCGATCAGCGCCCGCAGCAACTCGCGGCGCTGCTCGATAGGCAACTTCCTCCACTCGTCGACCAAGCGTCGCGCGACCGCGCCCCGATCGACCTCGGCCTCACGCACCGCCCGGCCGGCGTCCTCGAGCCGATCGACGACGGCCTGACGACGGGTCAGGAGAGTGTCACGCGCGGGCCCATAGGCCTCGACCGGCACGACGCCCTCAGCGAGCTGGACGGTGAGCCGCTCCAGGTGCTCGTCGACGCGACCGAGCTCCTGGCTCAGCCTCCGCAGCTCGCCCTCGGCCGACACCTTGGCCACCGACCGGGCATCCTCGACGTCGGCGGAAGCGTCAACCTCATCCGCTAGACCCTGCAGCTCTCGGAGCACCACCGACTCGATGAACGCCATGGAGGTGTAGCCGCCGTAGCAGCCCTCAGCAGCCTCGCGGCCGTACTCCTTGTACCGGCGGCACACGAACGCTGCGGACTGCCGGTAGCCGCGCCCCTGGCCGTTCATCCCTGTCCCGCACCGGGCGCACTTCACCAGCCCCGACAGCAAGTACGGGGAGCCCTTCGCGCGTGGCGGGATCCCGACAGCGACAGCACGGCGATCGCGGTACGCCTGCCACAGCTCCTCGTCGATCACCGGCTCGTGGGCCCCGGGATGCATGACGCCCTTCCACGTGATCAGACCGGCCCCGAACCCGGCGTCCAGCACGTTGATCAGGACCTCCATCGACCAAGGACGACCACGCACGTTGCGGGAGCCCTCGGCGTTCAGGTGCGTGACGATGCGTCGGAACCCGATGCCGTCTGCGTACATCGAGTAGGCCTCGACGAGCCAGCGTGCTTCGTCGGGATCGACTCGGTGCATGCCGGCGTCAGCGTCCCAGGCGTAGCCGTAGCGACGCGACGCCGTCGGCAGCAGACCCTTGGAGAGCCGGGACTGGTGGACTTCCTTCCAGACCTCCCCGATGCGATCGGACTCGAACGCTGCGAGCTCGACGAGCATGCCACGGGTGAGGCGTCCGGTGGCCGTGCCGACATCGACCTGTTCGGTGGCTGACTCGATGCGGCCGCCGGCGACTTCGACGCGGTCGGCCGCTACGGCCCAGTCCTTGCGGGAGCGGCTGAACCGAGACCACTTCCAGAGGATGACGACGTCGGCGTCGCGCGCCTCGACCATGTCCATGACACGTTGCACGGCGGGGCGCTTCCAGGTGCGGCCGGTGATGCCGGGGTCGGCTTCGACCGCGACGACCTGGTAGCCGCGGGCCGCGCAGTAGTCCCTGCACGCGGTCTCCTGCAGCTCGAGGCTGATGGAGTCGTCGTGGCTGATCGACTGGCGCAGGTAGAGGACGGCGCGGGGCGGCGTCTCGGGGACCGGTCGGAGCTGGTTCATGCGACGTGCTCCAGGCGCGCACGACGGGCGGCGAGGTAGCCCGCTTCGGCCGGGTGGCGGCTCGCCATGCCGACGCGCGTGATGAGCGTGTCGAGGTCGACGTGCAGCTCGGCGGCGAGGTCTTCCCCAACCTGCCATCCGTGCCACTCTGCCGCGACCGCGAGCCGCTCGAGGTCGATCAGCATCCCCGCAGCCCACTTGTTCGCGGCGACCTCCTCCTTGCCGTCGAGCACGCTGCCCTGGTGCATCAGCTCCAGGTGCCCGAGGGCGTGCGCCATGCATGAGCGGCGTCCGTACTTCCCGGAGTGCTCGGCGTTGTGGTCTGGGTCGATCAGCACGACGCGGCGGCGCCAGCACATCAGCTCGGGGATCCCGTGGAGGCTGGTGAATCGGATGATCCAGTCAGGGAACCGCTCGCCGGCGTAGGCGTAGGGGTCCCACCTACTCATCGCGCTCGCGTGCGGCTCGGTCGAGCTTCCACTCGATCTCTTCGCGGTACTCGTTCAGCAGCCTCTTGAAGTCTTCGTCGCTCATGTTCGCTGGCTTCCTCGCCTTGATCGTTCCGATGCCTGGCTCATCCTGCTGGTCGCCACCGACAGGCTGTCCGATAGCGGGCGGTTCACCGCCGGCCTCGATCGAGCTGATGGTGCCCGGCGGCCACTCGAGGGCGCGCTCGATCTTCCCCTGGGTAGGCAGCTTGATCCAGCGCTTGCCTGCGAGGAAGTCCCCAATCGTTCCGGGGTCTGCCTTGGAGTGCGACGCGAGCCGTGCGGCGTTCCACTCGCGGTGCGCGAGTTCGGCGGTTACGGCCAGGCGCGCCCTGATACGCCCTTCGTCGTTGGGCATGGTCTGCCTTCCTGTTCCTCATGAGCCGGAGTGTTTCCGGGAACACAGAGAAACATCAACACGCGGATGCCGTACACAAGGGCAGTCTTGGCAGGAATACATGGGAATAACTACGTTGATGTGAGATGGTCTGACCTGCGCAAACGCGAGTCTTGGCAGAAGTTCCCGTTTCTCCCTTGCCAATGTTCCTAGATGTTCCCTAGACTGCCTGCATGGCCCCCAAGATCATCACCGAGACCGAGCAGAAGGAGCGCGAGCGCGTCGGCGCCACGCTGCGTCACTTCCGCCGTCGCGACGGCTGGGACCTCGGCCCGTTCGCCACGCAGCTCGGCATCTCGTACTCCTACCTCTCGAACATCGAGGCCGGGCGGAAGCCGCTGACCGACATCCTCCTCGCCCGCGCGGCGAAGCTCCTCGACTGCGATCCCGTCGCGATCAAGCACCCGGACCTCATCGAGGACGTGCCGGCATGACCGGCCGTCCGTCCCGGGAGGCGATCCGCGAGGCCGGCCGCGTGCTCGCTGCAGCCCGCCGCACCGCCGACGCGATGACCCCGCGAGAGCTCGCCGAGGCGGCGTGGACGCCGACCACGGGCTGCACGGTCGACGAGCTCGAGGACGAGATCCGAGCCGACCGCGGACTCCCGCCACGGCACGCCGCGAAGGCGTCCTGACCCACCAACAAGAAGCGGGGCCCACCCCAGCCGCCAAGCAACGAGGTGGACCCCACAACGAACAGGAGCAGTATCCCATGAACGCAGCAGAGCAGGGGCAGGAGCAGCCGCTCCCCTTCACCCCCCGACCGGTCATCGCCTACACCGAGATCCGACCGATCGTCATGGACGCCGCCGCGGTGGACCTCTCGGTCCACGTCGTCGACGACCTCATCACCACGATCCGTGTCAGCCGCGACCTCGCGCTCAACCTCGACGCAGCCGGACTCAGGAAGCTGCAGGCGGGCATCGCCGAGGTGCTCCGATGAGCGCCCAGGACCTGATGCTGGCCGCCGTCGTGTGGCTGATGATCGCCGGCCTGCTGTTCTCGATCGGCGGATCGCTCGGCGCCCGTCACGAGCGGCGCGTGCAGAAGCGTCGCGAGATCGAGTGGGACCGCCACGTCGACCAGGCCGTCGAGGTGTCGCGATGAGCGAGATCAAGACCCGCCGCCTGATCGTCACCCTGCCCGACGTGTCCGGCGAGGAGGCCGACACGGCCGCTGCTGAGATCGAGGGCCGTTACGGCGGCTTCGGGTGGACCGAGGGTGCCACCGTGACCCACGTCCTCGGCGAGACGCTGCCGGAGAACGAGACGCACGGGTATGTCCGTTGCTTCGACTCGCCCGGCGGGACCGTCACCCTGCAGCAGGTGACGCCGGGGCGCGTGAAGGACGTGATCTTCCTCGCGAACCTCTACGAGGCCCGCCAGCTCGCTGGCGCCCTGCTCGCGATCCCGGGCGTCGTCGATGCGGAGGCGACGTCATGACGACGATTGTCCGCCCTGACCTGGTGCCCAACCACCACGTCGACGAGCTGTGGGCCCCGATCAAGGGCTACGAGGGGCACTACGAGATCAGCACCGACGGCCGCGTCCGCTCCATCGATCGCGTGACGAAGGACCGCAACGGGCACAACCGGCGACGCGCTGGCCGCCTGCTGTCCCAGCAGATCAACCAGAACGGCTACCCGACCGTTGGCCTCAAGCTCGAGGGCCAGCGCCGCAGCTTCCTGGTCCACCGCCTCGTCGCGCTGACGTTCATCCCCAACGACAACCCCGATGCCGACCAGGTGTGCCACAACGACGGCGACCCGGCCAACGCCCACGTCGAGAACCTGCGCTGGGACACCAAGTCGGGCAACGAGCTGGACAAGAACGCCCACGGCACGATGCACCAGCGCAAGCGGACGCACTGCCCCCACGGCCACCCGCTCGAGGCTCCCAACCTCGCGCTGTTCGCCGTACGCCGAGGACATCGAGTCTGCCGGGCCTGCAACGGAGCGCGAGCAGCCGTTCGCCTGAACCCGTCGCGCGACTTCCAGCAGGTCGCTGATGCGTACCTGGCGGGCTACCTCAAGGCGGCGGCGTCATGACGATCACACGACCAGACCTGGTCCCGAACCACTGGAAGGACGTCGTCTGCCCGCCCAACCCCGACGCGACCTGCGTCTGCGGCTACCCGCTCGCCGAGCACCGCGGCGACGTCCCCGACCTCGGCTCCGAGTGCCCCGACCAGGACGACACCTTCACGCCGGTCGGCGGCGAGACGCTCGACTGCCCCCACGCCGTCACCTGCGACGTGTGCGACACCGAGCTCTGCACCGAGCACTCCGACGAGTTCACGTCCGTCGGGCCGTCCGGGCACACGCACCACCGCGCCTGCGCGATCGCCTGCAGCGACTGCCGCGAGACCCTCCGCCAGATCGACGGGTGGTTCTGATGACCGCCACCGTCACCCCGCTGATCCCCGGCACCACCGAGTGGGCACGCAAGATCACCGCCTCCAAGGTCGCCGCCATCCTCGGCCTGTCGCCCTACGACTCGCCGCTGTCGTGCTGGCACAAGATGAAGGGCAACATCCCGCTCGAGCAGGAGACCGAAGACCACCGCCGCGGCCACTACGCCGAGCCGGCGATCCTCGCCTGGTGGCGCGACCAGCACCCCGAGATCGAGTCGCTGATCACCCAGCCCCAGTTCCCCGGAAAGGGCGACCTCGCGTTCTGCGCCGCCACGCCCGACGCCCTCGGCTCCGGCGCTGACGGCGACGTACTCGTCGAGGCCAAGACCGCCCGCAACCTCGACGAGTGGGGCGAGCCCGGCACCGACGAGATCCCGCCCTACTACCTCGTGCAGACGCTGTTCCAGCTGCACCTGTCAGGGCTGCAGCGCGCCTACGTCCCCGTGTGGGGGTCGTGGTTCGAGATGGCCGAGTACGTCGTCGACTACGACGCCG
>JALRKU010000018.1 GCA_023254755.1 Aeromicrobium sp.
CCAGAAGGCGACGCTCGAGGAGGTCGGCGAGGAGCAGTTCATGACCTGGCGCCGGTCCTACGACACGCCGCCGCCGGCCCTGGCCGACGACAGCGAGTTCAGCCAGGCCGCCGATCCGCGCTACGCGTCGCTGCCCGACGAGCTGCTGCCCCGCACCGAGGCGCTCGCGCAGGTGCTCGACCGGATGCTGCCCTACTGGTACGACGCGATCGTCCCCGACCTGCTCGAGGACAAGGTGGTGCTGGTCACCGCCCACGGCAACTCCCTGCGAGCGCTCGTCAAGCACCTCGACGGACTCGACGAGGACGCCGTCGTGGGCCTCAACATCCCCACCGGCATCCCGCTGGTCTACGACCTCGACGCCGACCTGCGCCCCACCACGCCCGGGGGCCAGTACCTCGACCCCGCCGCCGCCGAGGCCGCCATCGCCGCGGTCGCCAGCCAGGGTCGCTGAGGACTCGCCCGTTCGCCCATTGGCTCCTCGACGCCCGGTGTGGCGACCTGATCCGGCCTCACCCGGCGTGGAGGTCCAGGGCCTTCTCGAGTCTCTCGAACTGCCGCTGCCGCCAACGCCACGCGCGCTGGGTTGCCCCAGAGCGACAGCGCGACCGAGCCGCCGTCAGCTGCACTCTGCGGCGTCCGAGGGCACGAGCGGCGGGTCGACGGAACTCAGTGACTCGTGAGCGGAAACTTCTGACTCGTCACCGGAAACCTGTGACTCGTCAGCGGGGGGTTCGGGGTCAGGTGTCGAGCTTGTAGCCCAGGCCGCGGACGGTGGTGAGGACGACGGGATTGGCGGGGTCGTTCTCGATCTTGGCGCGCAGGCGCTTCACGTGGACGTCGAGGGTCTTCGTGTCGCCGACGTAGTCGGCACCCCAGACGCGGTCGATCAGCTGGCCGCGGGTGAGGACGCGGCCCGGGTTGCGCAGGAAGAACTCCAGGAGCTCGAACTCCTTGAGCGGGAACTTCGTCTCGGCGCCGTCGACCGTGACGAGGTGGCGGTCGACGTCCATGCGGACCCGGCCGGCCTCGAGCGCGGCCGAGTCGTCGACATCGTCGACCACGCCGCGGCGCAGCACCGCACGGATGCGGGCGACCAGCTCGCGGGGCGAGTAGGGCTTGGTCACGTAGTCGTCGGCACCCAGCTCCAGGCCCACGACCTTGTCGACCTCGGTGTCCTTCGCGCTGACCATGATGATCGGCACCGACGACGTCTGACGGATCTGCCGGCAGACCTCGGTGCCCGACAGGCCGGGCAGCATCAGGTCGAGCAGCACGATATCGGCACCGCCCCGGTCGAACTCGGTCAGGGCGTCGGGTCCGGTCTCGGCGATCGCGACGTCGAACCCCTCCTTGCGGAGCACGTACGACAGCGCCTCGCTGTAGCTCGACTCGTCCTCCACGACCAGAACGCGCGTCACGCGGTCTCCTCTGCGATGTCGGCCCGGTCGTCGTCCACGGAGTACGACGGCAGGACCAGGGTGAACGACGAGCCCAGCCCGGGCTCGCTCCAGACTTCCACGGAACCGCCGTTGCTGGCGGCCACGTGCTTGACGATGGACAGGCCCAGACCGGTGCCGCCGGTCGCGCGGGCGCGCGCCGGGTCGACGCGGTAGAACCGCTCGAAGATCCGCTCCAGCTCCGCGGAGGGGATGCCGATGCCGTTGTCGCTGACCGTGAGACGGACGTCCTCGTCGCGCAGCTCGGCCGTGACGGCGACCTTGGCGCCGTCGGGACTGTAGGTGACGGCGTTCTCGACCAGGTTGCTCACGGCGGCGTGCAGCTGGGCGCGGTCCCCGTGCACCTGCAGGTCGGGCTGCACGTCGACCGCGACGGCGATGTGCTTGGCCTCGGCGTCGGTCGCCGAGTGCTCACAGGCCTCCGCGACCAGCTCGTCGACCTTGATCGTGGTGGCGTCGTCGCTCAGCACGTCGTTCTGGAGCCGTGACAGGTCGATGATCTGCTGCACGAGCCGGGTCAACCGTTCCGACTCCACGTGCATCCGCGACGAGAAGCGCACGACCGCCTCGGGGTCGTCCTTGGCCTCGCCGACCGCCTCGGCGAGCAGGTTGAGCGCGCCGATCGGGGTCTTGAGCTCGTGGCTGACGTTGGCGACGAAGTCGCGCCGGATCGCCTCGACGCGCTCGGACTTGGTGCGGTCCTCGGCGAGCACGAGCACCAGCCGCGACGTGAGCGGGGCGACCCGGGCGCGCACGTGCTGCGTGGAGCCGCGGGCCGGCTGGATCGTCAGGTCCGCCTCGCGCACCTGACCGTCGCGCCGCACCTGGCGGACGAGCTCCATCAGCTCGGGCGGTCCCAGGGTGTCGTGGTGGACGATGCCGAGCGCGTAGGCGGGAGCCGACGCCTTGACGACCGTGTCGGAGGTGTCGACGAGCACGGCCGACGAGGACAGCACGGACAGCACCGACTCCGCGCCCGGCGGGACCAGCGGTGCCGGCTCCGGGGGGACCTCGTGCTGGCGGCGCTCGCTGAAGCGCCACACGTAGGTGATGAGCGCCCCGAGCACGACGCCCACGACGCCGGCCAGGATCATCTCACCGCTCAAGCTGTCCACGACTCGATGGTAGGCCGCTCGACACTCGCCGGTCGCCTCGCGAGCCCTGCGGTGCGAGGAGTTTCGCGCGGCGTTCATGGCCCGTTCACCGAGGGTCGCCGTCCGTTCACCGGGCCTGCCTAGCCTCCATGGCATGCGTGATCAGTACTACGAGCAGCTCGACCAGATCGTCGACGAGCTCGTCCAGCTCACCGGCACCGTCCGCCGCGCGGTCGCCGACGCCACCAAGGCACTCCTCGAGGCGGACGGCCAGGTGGCCGAGGCCGTCATCGACGGCGACAAGGTGATCGACGAGACGACCGAGGTCATCGAGGAGCGCGCCCTGCTGCTGCTCGCGACCCAGCAGCCGGTCGCCACGGACCTGCGCCAGCTCGTCGCCACGCTGCGCATGGTCGCCGACCTGCAGCGCATGGGCGACCTGTCGGTGCACGTGGCGAAGATCGCCCGCCGCCGGATGCCCGACGTGGCCGTTCCCGAGCTGCTGGCGCCCACGATCTCGTCGATGGCCCAGGTCGCCGACCAGATGATCGACTCCGCGTCACGGATCGTCGCCAATCGTGACGTCCCGGCGGCGTTCCGGCTGGAGGAGGACGACGACGAGATGGATCGCCTCCGCAAGGAGCTGTTCCGCCTGCTGCTGAGCGACTCGTGGGAGCACGGCATCGAGCCGGCCGTCGACCTGGCCCTGCTCGGCCGTTACTACGAGCGCATCGGCGACCACGCCGTCTCGATGGCGCGCCGCGTCGTCTACCTGGTCACCGGCCAGCTGACCTGACGGCGGGGCGGCTCCCCGCCCCGAACGAGGAACGGCACGACGTCGAGGACGTCGTGCCGTTCCTCGTGCCCTGGGACCGGGACGCGGCCGTCAGGATGCCGGGGCGACCTCGGCGTAGGTCTCGCTGCGCGCGACGGTCGGGGCGTCGACCTCGGTGGCGGGGGCGTCGGAGAACGTGAGGCTGATCGTGACGTAGTCGCCGGCCTCGGCGCCCTCGGGGACGACGTAGAGGGCGTCGCCGCCGGTCTGCCCGAGCGTGACGATGTCGCCCGCCGGGACCTCGACCGGCGTCTTGGGCGCCTCGACCGTGAGCGACTGCCCGTCGCCGGTGGTGATCGTGACGGCCGTGATGGTCTGGGGGTCGTCGGTCTGGTTGACGACACCGGCCGAGACGACGCCCGCGCCGTCCTCGTCAGCGACCAGCACGGTGTTCATGACGTCGACCTCGCCGCGGGAGTTGGCGCCCTCGGCGGCCTGGTACTGCTGGTTCGTCTGGGCGCTGAAGTTCGTGCCGCACGCGCCCATCGTGAGCGCGGCCGTGGCGGCCAGGACGGAGGCGGTGACGCGACGGCGGAGAGGGCTCACGGATCGGTCTTTCGGTCGACGGAGACGGGCGGAAACGGGTCCGCGCCGATCGTATCGGAGGTGCCCGCCAGGCTCGCCATTGACCTGTGTCGGGATCGCGTGCTATGGGCCGCGACGGTCGAAAAGGCCCGAAATCGCAGTCCGTCCACCGTGGTATCCTGGTCATCTACGAAAGGTGACATCTTCATGACTTTCACGGTCGGCGAAACCGTTGTGTATCCCAATCACGGCGCTGCAGTCATCGAAGACATCGTGACCCGGACGATCAAGGGCGAGGAGCGCGACTACCTGGTCCTGCGCATCGTCGCCCAGCCCGATCTCGTGGTGCAGGTCCCGGCCTGCAACGTCGATCTCGTGGGGGTTCGTGATGTCGTCGACGAGGCTGGACTGGAGCGTGTCTTCGGAGTTCTGAGGGCCGAGCACGTGGAGGAGCCGACCAACTGGTCCCGGCGCTACAAGGCCAACATGGAGAAGCTCCACTCCGGCGACGTGCTCAAGGTCGCCGAGGTCGTGCGCGACCTGTGGCGTCGCGATCACGAGCGTGGCTTGTCGGCCGGGGAGAAGCGCATGCTGGCCAAGGCGCGCCAGGTGCTCGTCTCCGAGCTCGCGCTCGCCGAGAAGACCAACGAGGACAAGGCCGAGCTGCGGCTCGAGGAGGTCCTCGCCTCCTGACGGAGGCTCCGCCGACAGCGCTGGTCGTTCAGTCCCCGAGGCTGAACACCAGCGCTGTCGCCATTGCGGCGACTCCTTCACCGCGACCGGTCAGGCCCAGGCCGTCGGTCGTGGTGGCCGACACGCTCACCGGCGCACCGATCGCCTGAGCGAGCACCTGCTCGGCCTGCTCGCGGCGCGGGGTGAGCCGCGGTCGGTTGCCGATGACCTGCACCGCGACGTTGCCGATGCCCCACCCGGCTCCGTGGAGCCGCCGTGCGGTCTCGTCGAGGAAGTCGACGCCGTGCGCGCCGGCCCACTCGGCGTCGGCCGTGCCGAAGTGGGTGCCGATGTCGCCCATCCCGGCCGCCGACAGCAGGGCGTCGACGATGGCGTGCGCGGCGCAGTCACCGTCGGAGTGACCTTCGAGTCCGTGGTCCTCCTCGGGCCACTGCAGACCCGCGAGCCACATCGGCCGGCCCGCGACGAGACGGTGGACGTCGGTGCCGAGGCCGATGCGCGGGATCACGCCTCGATCATGCCGCATCATCGCGGATCGGCAGGCGTGCCGTGGCACGATGCGCGACCATGGGGAGCGTGAGACGCTCCATCGTCGCCGGGGTGCTGGCCGCCGCTGCCGGACTCGCCGCGGCCGAGGGCGTCGCCGCGATCGCGAACCTGCGCGAGTCGCCGGTCGTCGCGGTCGCCCAGGGCGTCATCCGCGTGACCCCGGGCCCGATCGCCGAGGCGGTCATCGGCTGGGTCGGCACGAAGGACAAGCCGCTCACCATCGCGTGCGTCGTCGTGGCCGTCCTCGCGATCGGCGCGCTGGCCGGCCGGTGGTGGGACGGGCGCCGGGCGTGGTCGCTGGGCGTCGTCGCGGCCCTCGTCGTGGGGGCGGGCCTCGCGGTCCTGAGCCGTCCGTACGGGTCGGTCGGCGGCCTGCTGGCGTGCGCCGCTGCTGGGCTGGCGACGATCGCGACCCTGTCGACGCTGCAGAAGGCGACCGAGTCCGAGGGACGGCGCTCGTTCCTCCGGACCGCCCTGCTGCTCGGCCTGGGTGTCGCGCTGGTCGGCGGAGGCAGCCAGGCCCTGGCGTCGCGTCACCGGCGCCGACGCCGCATCGAGCAGCTGCGCGAGGCGATCCCGAGCACTGCGGTCACCCCGCCACCGGGTGTCGACGTGAGCGAGAAGCTCTCGTGGGTCACGCCGAACCGCGACTTCTACCGCATCGACACCGCGCTGACGGCGCCGCTGATCGACCCGAGCAAGTGGCGCCTGCGCATCCACGGGATGGTCGACCGCGAGCTCGAGATCAGCTACGACGACCTGGTCCGTCGCGCCGACACCACGGCGTGGGTGACGCTGTGCTGCGTCTCGAACCCGGTCGGCGGCGACCTCGTCGGCAATGCGCTGTGGGGCGGCGTCCTGATGCGTGAGCTGCTCGAGGAAGCCGGTGTCCAGGACGACGCCGACGCGCTGCTGTCGACGTCGGAGGACGGCTGGACCTGTGGCACGCCGCTGGCGGCGCTCACCGACGGCCGCGACGCGATGCTGGCCCTGACCATGAACGGCGAGCCCCTGCCCGTGCCGCACGGCTTCCCCGTGCGGCAGGTCGTCCCGGGCCTCTACGGCTACGTCTCGGCCACCAAGTGGGTCGTGGACTGGGAGGTCACCCGGTTCGCCGACGTCGAGGCCTACTGGACCCAGCGTGGCTGGAGCGAGCAGGGGCCGGTGAAGACGGCCTCGCGCATCGACGTCCCGGAGCTGGGCGACGTCATCGCCCCGGGACGGGCCGTCGCGGCCGGGGTCGCCTGGCGTCAGCACGTCGGCATCGAGCGCGTCGAGGTGCGGGTCGACGACGGCCCGTGGCAGGAGGCGACGCTCGGCCGCGTCCCGAGCGACGACACCTGGGTGCAGTGGCGTATCGAGTGGGATGCGGTGCCGGGTCAGCGCCGCCTGACCGTGCGGGCCGTCGACGCCGAGGGCACGGTCCAGACGGCCGCCAAGCAGGCCGTGCTGCCCGATGGCGCCACCGGCCACGACTCCGTCAGCGTGCTGGTGCGCTGAGTCGCCTCACCAACGCGCGGTGTCGGCCGGGAGGTCGGTCGACCGCGAGCGGATCACGTAGACGATGCCGCCTCCGCCGTTCTGCCAGGCCTTCTCGAACTGCGCCCGGCTGTACGTGCGGCGCACCGTGCTGTTGGACGATGCCGCCGGGTCGTTGACGATGACGGCTCCGGTCGACGTGAAGCCGCGGATCACCACCATGTGGCCCGGCGTCGACGTGAGCGGTGCGCCGCTCAGCTGGCCCTTGCCGAACGCGATGCTCGCGACCAGCGGGATGCCAGCCTTGATGAAGGCCTCGGCGTCGCGCAGCGACATCAGCCGCGTCACGAACGCGTCAGCGCCGTACTCGCCGGCGTACGCCGCGGTGAAGGCCCAGTTACCGGTGCCCTCGTAGCGCCAGTCGTAGGAGTAGCGGGCCGCGTGGTCGACGTAGCCCTCCTTCTCCTTGGTCCAGGCGTAGGTCGAGGCCGACGGTCCCTTGCCGGCGTAGCGCATCACCATGTTCGCCGAGGTCGGCGAGCACCACGCGGCGCCGCCGCCGTCGTACTTGGTGTGGTGCTTGCGGTGCACCATCTGCGACGACCGGGGCACGTCGAGGTCGACCGTCCTGGTCATCGTCGTCTCGCTGGTCGACGGGTTGCGGGTCGAGAAGTTGGCTGCCGTCACGTTGACCGCACCGAGGATGGGCGCCTTGACCTTGGTCGACGTGCGGTGCAGCTCGACCTTGACCTGGAAGCCGTCGAACGCCTTGCCGCTGTTGGCGACGATCGTGTCGACCGACAGCTTCGCCAGGTCGTCGGTCTGGCTGGTGCTGGAGGCTCGCCGGAGCGTGTCGGAGTTGAACGCCCAGCGCGCCACGTTGTCCCACGACCCGACGGTCGATCCGTGGCGCACGCGCACCTTCACGACGGCGTAGCTGCCGGGGCGGGTCGAGACGCGCCACGAGGGCACCAGGGTCTTGGCGTCGTAGCCGAGGTCGTGCCACGGCGACGTCCACGTGGCCGTCGTGCCACGGGCCAGGTAGACCGCGTCGTTGGTGACCTCGGCGTTGCTGGTGGTGCCGGTGGCGAGCTCGCGGGTGGTGTCCCAGCGGGTGAACGTCGTCTTGCCGACGGCGGCCGACGACGGCGCGGTGAGCGCGGTCAGGGCGAGCACGGGAAGCACCAGGAGGACCGATGCCCGGCGGGGAAGAGGGCGCATCCGTCCAGGGTAAGTGACGGAAGGGACGAATGGTACTGCTGGGATTCGAGAGAAACTGCTGCGACGGATAGGGTTGGCCCGTGGTTTTCGCGCTCTACGACACCGCCACGCGGTCGGTCACGCCCTTCGAACCGGTACGTCCCGGCAAGGTCTCGATCTACCACTGCGGTCTGACCGTCCAGGGGCCGCCGCACATCGGTCACATCCGCAAGGAAGTGGTGTTCGACGTGCTGCGGCGCTGGCTGACGCGCGCGGGCTACGACGTGACGATCGTCGCCAACGTCACCGACATCGACGACAAGATCATCGCGAAGGGTGCCGAGCAGGGGCGCCCGTGGTTCGCGGTCGCGTACGAGAACGAGCGGGCGCTGCACGCCGCGTACGAGGTCCTGGGCTGCGTGGCGCCCACGTACGAGCCCCGCGCCACCGGTCACGTGCCCGAGATGATCGAGATGATGCAGGAGCTCATCGCCCGCGGCCACGCCTACGCGGCCGACGACGGCTCGGGCGACGTGTACTTCGACGTGCGGTCGTGGCCCGAGTACGGCCGACTGTCCAACCAGAAGGTCGACGACATGCAGCCGGCCGAGGACGCTCCGCCGGAGGGCAAGCGCGACCCGCGCGACTTCGCGTTGTGGAAGGGCCACAAGGCCGGCGAGCCCGAGACCGCGTCGTGGCCCACCCCGTGGGGCCGGGGTCGTCCCGGCTGGCACCTGGAGTGCTCGGCGATGGCCGCCAAGTACCTCGGCGACGAGTTCGACATCCACGGCGGCGGCCTGGACCTGCGCTTCCCGCACCACGAGAACGAGCTGGCCCAGTCGACCGCGGCGGGCCAGAAGTTCGCGAGGTACTGGATGCACAACGCGATGCTCAACCTGTCGGGCGCCAAGATGAGCAAGTCCGTCGGCAACACACTCATGGTCAGCGAGGTCGTCAAGCGGGTCCCCGCCATCGCCCTGCGCTACTACCTGGTCTCGGCCCACTACCGCTCGATCCTGGAGTTCAGCGAGGAGGCGTTGCAGGAGGCCGCCACCGCGTTCGGTCGCGTCGAGGGCTTCGTGACGCGAGCCGCCGAGCTCGTCGGACCGGGCGACCTCGGCGAGCCGACGCTCGTCTTCAGCGCTGCGATGGACGACGACCTGGCCGTGCCGACCGCGCTCGCCGAGGTCCAGCGGGTCATCGCCGAGGGCAACCGGCTGCTGTCCGGTGGGGCGTCCGACGAGCTGCGGTCGTGCCTGGCCGCCGTGCGGGCGATGCTGGACGTGCTGGGACTCGACCCGCTGTCGGCGACCTGGGCGGCGGGGACGTCGGACGACGGAGCACGCCGAGCGGCCGACGCGCTCGTCGCGAGCCTGCTCGAGCAGCGCGCCGAGGCACGGGCCGCGAAGGACTTCGCCACCGCCGACCGGGTGCGCGATCAGCTGGCCTCGGCCGGCGTCGAGGTCGAGGACACGCCACAGGGTCCGCGATGGACCATCCAGGCCGATGCGAAGGAAGCCACCTGATGCCAGGCAACAGCCAGCGCCGCGGGGCGATCAAGAAGACCGGCAAGGGCAATCCCACGGCCGGGTCCGGCGGACGCCGGCGCAAGGGGTTGGAGGGCAAGGGTCCGACCCCGAAGGCAGCCGATCGTCCCAACCACAAGTCGTACAAGATGGCCAACGCCGCCGCCAAGCGCGAGCAGGCCCGACCCAAGCGCAAGCCCGGCACGGGTGCCGAGTGGGTCGCGGGTCGCAACCCCGTCGTCGAGCTGATGCGCGAGGCGGTCCCCATCGAGACGCTGTACGTGGCGGACGGCATCGAGCGCGACGAGCGCCTGCGCGAGATCTTCAGCCTGGCCGCCGAGCAGCACGTGAACATCCTCGAGGTCACCCGCAACGAGCTCGACAAGCTCACCCTCGGCGCCACCCACCAGGGCGTCGGTGCCAAGCTCGGCCCGTTCCAGTACGCGTCGATCGACGACGTGCTCGCGACGGCTGCCGAGCGCGGTGAGGACCCCCTCGTCGTGATGCTCGACGGCATCACCGACCCCCGCAACCTCGGTGCGATCATCCGGTCGGCGTCGGGCTTCGGGGCGCACGGCGTGATCATCCCCGAGCGGCGCGCCGCCCAGGTCACGGCCGCTGCCTGGAAGACGTCGGCGGGTGCTGCCGCGCGGGTCCCGGTGGTCCGGGTCACCAACCTGACCCGCACGCTCAACGAGCTGAAGGACGCACAGCTCATGGTCGTGGGTCTCGCGGCCGACGGCGAGGTGGCGATCGGCGACTCGACGCTGGTCGACGGTCCGCTGGTCGTCGTGGTCGGCAGCGAGGGCAAGGGTCTGTCGCGGCTCGTCGGCGAGACCTGCGACCAGGTCGTCAGCATCCCCATGGGTGGGGGGCTCGAGTCGCTGAACGCCGGTGTCGCGGCGGGCGTCGCGCTGTACGCGGTCGGCCAGGCGCGCAAGCGCAATTGACAATCATTTTCATTTAGTGGTGCGATGGATCCATGAGATCCCTCGCCCCTGCTGTCCTGTCCCTGCCGCTCGTGCTCGCCCTGGCCGCGTGCGGTGAGTCCGACGCCGACCCGCAGTCGTCGTCCACGGCGAAGCGGACCACCACCTCGGCGCCACACCCGCGGCTCGTCGTGGCATCCGACGACGGCGTCGCGGTCGTCGACGCCGCCTCGTTGAAGACCCTCGACGTCTTCGAGACGGAGAGCCGGGCGAAGCTCGGTGTCGCAGGCGACGGCCGCCACGTCTTCACGATGCAGTAGGACGCCGGCGTCGTCGGGCTCGTGGACTCCGGCACGTGGTCAGCGGCCCACGGCGACCACGCCCACTCCTACGTCGCGGCGCCGCGCGAGCTCGAGACCGAGTTCCCGCGCGGCACGAGCTACCACGTGGTGAGCGACGACGAGCGCAGCGTGGTGTGGTTCGACACCGACGGCTCGTTCGAGGCGTTCGACTGGAAGGGGCTGGAGGACGACGACGTCGACACGACCCTGATCGAGACCGCCAGCCCGCATCACGGCGTGGCGGCTCCGCTCGAGGACGGCGGCTTCCTCGCGTCCATCGCGAAGGACGAGGAGGCGATCGGCGTCGCGGTGCTCGACGCGAAGGGCGAGGAGCAGCGCCGCATCGAGACCTGCCCCGGCCTGCACGGCGAGGCGCACGTCGAGGGCGACACGTACGCGTTCGGCTGCAGCACCGGCGTGCTGGTCGTCGCGAACGGCGAGGGCCTGACTCTCGAGTCGCCCCGCGACGGAGCGGGGACGGGCCACCTCGCTGCCGCGCCGGGATCCGACGTCGTGGTCGGCGACCTCTACGCCGAGGGCGACGATGAGGCCGCGACCCACCTGGCCTTCTACGACGTGGACGAGCGCACCGCGAAGCAGGTCGACGTCGGCGTCGAGTTCGTCGGACCGGTGCGCGACGGTGTCAGCACCGTGGTGCTCGGCACCGACGGTGCGCTGCATGTGCTCGACGCGTCCGGCAAGGAGAATCGCGCACCACGACGTGGTCGACGCCTGGACCACGGTCGACGACTGGGAGGAGCCGATGCCGGCGCTCGCCGTCGGTGACGGCGTCGCCTACGTGACGGACCCTCGTGACCGCTCGATCACGGCGATCGACCTGACGTCGGGCGAGGTCCGTGCGACCGGCAGCCTCGAGCAGGTCCCGGCCTCGCTCGTGGTCACCAACGCGTCGTGATCCGTGAGGGCGGGCGCCGCTGGGCGCGCGCCCTCACCGCGGCTCGCGCCCGAGCGTGAGGCGCGCGAAACAGACGATGGTCCAGACTGAGGCGCGACGACCCTTGCGGACGGAGACGACGATGGCCGACGACCACGGCGCGAGCGACACGTCGGGCGTGCCCGGCGTCGACGCGGTCGTGCTGGCCGGCGGTCGATCCTCGCGGCTCGGGCGACCCAAGCAGGACGTCGTGGTCGGTGGGGCGACGCTGCTCGAGCGGACCCTCGCGGCGTGCGAACGGGCCCGCCGCGTCGTGGTCGTGGGGCCGCCGCGCGACGACCTGCCGTGCGAGGTCGTGCAGGTGCGCGAGGAGCCGGTGCTCGGTGGTCCGGTCGCCGCCCTCGCGGCCGCGCTGCCTCACGTCGAGACCGAGCACCTGCTCGTGCTGGCCTGCGACATGCCGCGGGTGGCCGAGGTCGTGCGGTCGCTCCGGGCCCCAGGTGACGGCACCGATGCCGTGCTGGCGGGTGAGCCGGGCCAGCCCCAGCCGCTGGCGGGCGTCTACCGCCGGTCGGCGCTGGCAGCGGCGCTCGCGGATCGCGACGTCGACGGCGCGTCGATGCGGTCAGTGCTCGCCCACCTCGTCGTCGAGCTCGTCGCGGTGCCGCCCGGCAGCGTCGACGACGTGGACCGCCCCGTCGACCTGCTGACCTTCGGTGCGGCGACGCGCGACCCGGCCCCCCTCGCGCCCTCGCGGACGGTGCGCGACGCGATGGTCACGATCCCGACGGTGCTTCCCGCGTCGGCGTCGGTGGGTGACGTCCGCCGGTTCTTCGCCGACGACCACGTCCACCTCGCGGTGCTGGTCGAGGGCGGACGGGTGGTCACGACCCTCGATCGCGGTGACCTGGCCGGTGTGCCCGACCGCGATGCCGCGGCGGAGCACGGGCGCTGGCGAGGCCGGTCGGTGCGGCCCGGCGCCCTGCTCCAGCCGGTCAAGGACCGCATGATCGACGCCGGGACCCGGCGGCTGGTGGTCGTCGACGAGCAGCGGCGGCTGCTCGGCCTGCTGTGCCTCAAGCGCAGCCTCGGCGGGTTCTGCAGCGACGCCGACGTGCTCGCCCGCGCTGCCGACCTCTCCGGCATCGCCTGACCCGGAGCACCGGGCGAGGCGCCCGAGGACTGGTCGATCAATGCGGCGGGCGCTGGTGGTGTGCTGGGCTCGCTCAGCCCAGGACGCGGTCGAGGTAGGGGTTGCTGAAGCGGCGCTCGGGGTCGAGCTCGTCGCGGATCGCGACGAAGTCGTCGAAGCGGGCGTAGCGCTGCGACAGGTAGTCGGCGCCGAGCGTGTGCATCTTGCCCCAGTGCGGGCGGCCCTCGTGCGCCGTGAACACGTCCTGGGCCGCCGCGAAGTACGCGGTGGGATCACTGCGCCAGTACTGGTGCACCGCGACGTAGCAGTTGGCGCGCTCGTGGCCGGTCGACATCCACACGTCGTCGGGGGCCGTGAACCGGACCTCGATCGGGAACGAGATGTTCTCGTGGCCGCCGGCGAACCACGACTGCAGTGCCGCGATGACGTCGGGCAGCGCCGTGCGCGGCATCGCGAACTCGGACTCGCGGAACCGCACCGTGCGCGGCGACACGAACACGTCGAACGAGTCGGTCGTGTACTCGCGGGCGCCGAGCAGGGAGCCGGAGATCGCGTTGATGCGGGGGATCAGTCCGCGGCGCCGTGCGGCGACCCGGTTGACGCGCTCGTACAGCGTGTTGCTGAGGAACTCGTCGTCGAGCCAGTGGCGGAAGCGGCCGAGCGGCTGCACCGCGGTCCCGTCGGGCACCCGGTTGTTGCGCTTGATCAGCGCCTTCTCGGTGTGCGGGAACCAGTAGAACTCGAAGTGGTCGTTCTCACCGACGAGCTCGGGCAGGCGCTCGAGCACCTCGGGAAGGGCCATCGGCTCCTCGCGGGCGTGCAGCAGGAAGGCGGGGGCGCACTGCAGCGTGACCTCGGTGATGATGCCGAGCGCTCCGAGCGTGACGCGGGACGCGCCGAACCAGGGGTGCTGCTCGTCGATCTCGAGCACGTCGCCGGTCGCGGTGACCAGCTGGACACCGACGACCGCTGCCGAGATCCCGTGCAGGCGATCGCCCGTGCCGTGGGTGCCGGTCGAGACGGCCCCGGCCACCGACTGCGGGTCGACGTCGCCGAGGTTGGGCAGCGCGAGGCCGAGGGCCTTGAGCTGTGGGTTGAGCGCGTGCAGCGAGATGCCGGCCTGCACCCGGACGCGGCGCGTGGCCGGGTCGGAGCCGAGGACGCGGTCCATCCGGTCGAGGCTGAGCAGCACGCCCTCGGTGGCGGCGATCGCGGTGAACGAGTGGCCCGCTCCGTACGCCTTGACGGGCAGGCCATCGCGGGCGGCGGCGAGCACCGCGGCCTGCACCTCGGCGGTGCTCGCGGGGTGCAGCAGCCGCACCGGCTGCGTGCGAACGCTGCGGCCCCAGTTCTCCCACGTGCTCATCCGAAGTTCTTCCCCTCGCCGCGGTAGGTCGGCAGCTCCTCCGTGGTGCCGTCGCCGGACACCAGGACCACCGAGTCGAATCGTTCGCACATCTCGCCGGCCTTCGCGTGGCGCATCACGACGCGGTCGCCGACCGTCAGCCGTCGGGCGGCGCGACCCTTGACCGGGGTCTGCACCTCGCCGGCGCCCTCGG
>JALRKU010000045.1 GCA_023254755.1 Aeromicrobium sp.
CGGCGTCGGCGCGCAGGAATCGCCTGCCGCGCTCGGTGACGCGGATCCGCACCCGCTCGCCCGGCAGCGCGTGCCGCACGAACACGACCTGTCCGTCCAGCCTGGCCACGCAGTGCCCGCCGTGGGCGATCGGCCCCACCTCGACGATCGGGAGGTCCTCGGTGGGCGGCACGTCGTGACCGCCTCCGGAGGCGGGTCCCGGGAGCGACGCGTCACTCACGGGGCACCCTCACCCCGCGGGTCATGAGGCCACCCGCGACCGACAGGACGGCGGACGTCATGAAGACGAGGGTGAATCCGCCGGACGCGGCGACGAGCCCGGCGCCGACGAGCGGGCCGAGGAGCTGGCCGAGGTTCGCCGACACGTTCAGCAGGCCGAGGTCGCGAGCGTGGTCGACGTCCGCTGGGAGCAGGTCGGTGCCGAGCGCCAGGCCGACCGTCATGAAGGCCCCGTAGCCGGTGCCGATGAGGGCCGCGGCGACGAACCCGGCGGCGTACGACGGCGCGACGGCCAGGACGACCCCGGCGGCGGCCTGGACGACCGCGGACGCGACGACGAGCCCGTGACGACGGCCGGTGCGGTCGGACCACGAACCGGCGGCGACCGACGCGACCACGACGAACACCGTGTACACGACGATCAGCAGGAGCAGGTCGTCCTCGGCGTGATCGGGATCGCGGTCCAGGCCGTAGAGCAGGAAGAAGAACAGCAGGCCCGTGCCGAGCGCGTTCCCGACGTTCACGACGAGACGTCCCGTCCAGAGCCAGCGGAACGGCACCCCGGACACGGTGGAGGTCTCCACCGGTGCGGACTCGAGCGCGGCCGCCTCGGGCCGCGGGTCCGGCAGGAGCAGGGACGTCACGGTGCCGACGAGGGCGACCAGAGCCGCCAGCAGCAGGTAGCCGCCCGTGACGTCGAGCCCGAGGAGCGTCACGGCGGCCACCCCGACGATGACACCGATCGCCTGGGCCGAACCGATCGCCGCCGACGCGGCGCCCCGCTGGTCCTCGAGCTGGTCGGCGATCATCGCCGTCAGGGCGGACGAGGACACCGCCACGCCGACCGAGACGCCGATCCAGCCCAGGGCGACCGGCACGGGCCGGTCGGCGAACGCGGTGCCCACCAGCGACACCGCACCGATCCACGTCCCGGCGAGCGCCCAGGGCCGCCGTCGTCCGAGCGGGGACGTCGTGCGATCCGACCAGGCGCCGGCGAGCGGGCCCGCCACGAGCCCCGCCGCGCCACCCACCGCGAGCACCAGACCGGCCGTGACGACGCCGCGAACCCATCCGTCGGCGTCGTCGGGCGAGTCGAGCTGGAGCGGGATGAGCAGCTGCACGGGCGTCAGCTGGATCGCCCACAGGACGAGCCAGGCGAGGGTGAACCAGGTGAACCAGGCGGTCCCGACACGTCGCTGCGCGCGGGTCACGCCCGCGACCGCACGATCACGTGGTGGACGCCGGACGTCCGCTCGGCCGTGTCGACGCGGAAGCCGGCGGGACGCCGTGCCGCGAGGGTCGCGACCTCAGCGGCCACGGCGCACGTCCCCCGGCGCGGGGCGCCCGGCGGCGAGTCGCTCCTTGGCGGCGGCCGCCGAGTGCAGCTGGTACGGCACGCTCGTCACCATCACGCCCGGCATGAAAAGCAGCCGGCCCTTCAGCCGCAGCGCGGTCTGGTTGTGCAGCGCCTGCTCCCACCAGCGTCCGACCACGTACTCGGGGATGTAGACCATGACGATGTCCCGCGGGCTCGCCTTGCGCACCTGCTTGACGTACTTGATGACCGGACGGACCAGCTCGCGGTACGGAGACGCGACGACCTTCAGGGGCACGGGGATGCCCAGCTCGTCCCACCGCCGCATCAGCGCGGCCGTCTCCTCGGGATCGAGCTCGACCGTGATGGCCTCGAGCGCGCTCGGCTTGGAGACTCGGGCGTACGCGAGCGCGCGCACGGTGGGCTTGTGCAGCTTGCTGACGAGGACGATCGCGTGCACCCGGCTGGGCAGCGTGACGTCCGAGTCGTCGATCTCGAGCTCGGCCGCCACCATCGCGTAGTGCCGCTTGATGCTGCGCATCAGGACGAACACGAGCACCATCGCCAGGATCGCGATCCACGCGCCGGCCAGGAACTTGGTGACCAGCACGATCACCAGGACGGTCGCCGTCATCGCGAGACCGAACGCGTTCACGGCCCGCGATCGCAGCATGCGGCGGCGCTGCTCCGGATCGGTCTCGGTCGCGAGGTGCCGCGTCCAGTGCTTGATCATGCCGAGCTGGCTGAGGTTGAACGAGACGAAGACGCCCACGATGTAGAGCTGGATGAGCTTGGTGACCTCGGCGTCGAACGCGTAGACCAGCGCGATCGCGGCGAGGGCGAGCACGATGATGCCGTTGCTGAACGCGAGGCGGTCGCCGCGGGTGTCGAGCTGGCGCGGCAGGAAGCCGTCGCGCGCGAGGATCGACCCCAGGACGGGGAACCCGTTGAACGCGGTGTTGGCCGCCAGCACGAGGATGACGCCGGTGCACGCGATCGTGAAGTAGAACAGCGGCGTCGTGCCGTAGAGGGACTGTGCCAGCTGGGCGATCACGGTGTCCTGGTCGTGGCCCTCGCCGACCGGCCTCCCGTCGAGGAGCAGCTGCGTCGCGGGGTCCTCCACGTACCTGAGGTCCATCAGGTCGGCGAGCACGATGATGCTCATCAGCATCGTGATCGCGATCGTGCCGAGCAGCAGCAGCGTCGTCGCCGCGTTGTGGCTCTTCGGCTTGCGGAAGGCTGGCACGCCGTTGCTGATCGCCTCGACGCCGGTCAGCGCCGCGCACCCGGACGAGAACGCGCGAGCGAGCAGGAACACCATCGCGATGCCGGTCAGTCCCTGCTCGTACTGCCCCTCCGCCGCGATGTCGTACTTCGCGCTGCCGGCCTGCGGCAGGTCACCGGTGAGGTAGCGGAAGTACCCGTAGACGCCCATGGCGAGGATCGCGACCATGAACAGGTAGGTCGGCACCGCGAAGGCGGTCCCGGACTCCTTGGTGCCCCTCAGGTTCATCGCCATCAGCGCGAGGATCAGCACCGCGGCGGCCGTCGCCTCGTGCCCGGTGAGGAACGGCAGGGCCGACGTCGCGTTCTGCACGCCCGACGAGATCGACACCGCGACGGTCAGCACGTAGTCGACCAGCAGCGCGCTGCCGACCGTCAGGCCGGCGGTCGGGCCGAGGTTGACCGTCGCGACCTCGTAGTCGCCGCCGCCCGACGGATAGGCGTGGACGTTCTGCCGGTACGACGCCACGACCGTCAGCATGACGATCGCGACCGCCACCCCGATCTTCCAGTTGAAGACGTAGGCCGACAGGCCGCCCATCGACAGGGTCAGGAAGATCTCGTCGGGGGCGTAGGCGACGGACGACAACGCGTCGCTCGCGAAGACGGGCAGCGCGATGCGCTTGGGCAGCAGGGTCTCGCCGAGCTGGGTGCTGCGCAGCTTGCGGCCGACCAGTGCCCGTTTCGCGGACCCGAGGATGCTCACGGGGGACGATGCTAGGCCGTCCACCGCGTCCATCGCGACCGGAGCCGCGTTTCGGCGCCCGCCCCGGTCTGCCGGTCGGCGCAGAGGGGCGGGAGGACGGGACTCGGACCCGGCGGTCGACGGCCGCGACGCGGTGTAGCGTCGTGCCGTGCACATCGTGATCATGGGGTGCGGCCGCGTCGGATCGATGCTCGCCCGCAACCTCGAGGCCCGCGGCCACACCACCGCCGTGATCGACTCGAACCCCGACGCGTTCCGTCGTCTCGGTCCGGACTTCCAGGGCACCACCGTCACGGGCATGGGCTTCGATCGCGAGGTCCTGCGCCAGGCCGGCATCGAGCAGGCCGACGCGTTCGCCGCGGTGTCGAGCGGCGACAACTCCAACATCATCTCGGCGCGGGTCGCCCGCGAGCAGTTCGAGATCGAGAACGTGGTGGCCCGCATCTACGATCCCGGCCGCGCCGAGGTCTACGAGCGACTGGGGGTGCCGACCGTCGCGACGGTGCCGTGGGCCGCCGACCAGGTGCTGCGTCGCCTCGTCCCCGCCGGCAGCGAGCCCGCGTGGCGTGACCAGACCGGCGAGGTCCGTCTCGACGCCGTGTACGCGCCCTTCGCGTGGATCGGCCACCGCATCGACGAGCTCGAGGGGGCCACGAACACCCGCGTGGCCTTCCTGCGGCGGCTCGGCACCGGCGTCATCGCGTCGGACGACACGGTCATCCAGGAAGGCGACTACCTGAGCATCTTCATGCGCGAGTCCGAGGCGGTCGAGATCCACCGCCGCATCGAGCAGGGACCGGAGGCCGACTGATGCGCGTCGTCATCGCAGGGGCCGGCGCCGTCGGGCGCTCGGTCGCCCAGGAGCTGATCGGCAACGGCCACCAGGTGCTGCTGATCGACAAGTCGCCCGCGTCGATCCGCTCCGACCTGGTGCCCGAGGCGCAGTGGCTGCTCGCCGACGCGTGCGAGATGTCGTCGCTGGAGGAGGCCCAGCTCGAGTCCTGCGACGTCGTCATCTCGGCGACCGGCGACGACAAGGCCAACCTGGTCACCTCGCTGCTCGCCAAGACCGAGTTCGCGGTGCCGCGCACGGTCGGGCGCGTCAACCACCCGAGCAACGAGTGGTTGTTCAGCGAGTCGTGGGGCGTCGACGTCTCGGTGTCGACTCCGCGCCTGATGTCGGCACTGGTCGAGGAGGCCGTCACGGTGGGCGACCTCGTGCGGCTCTTCACCTTCCGCCAGAGCAACACGAACCTGGTCGAGCTCACCATGCCCGAGGACTCACCCTTCGTGGGTCGCCGGGTCAGCGAGGTCCCCTGGCCGGCCGACGCGGCGCTCGTCGCGATCCTGCGCGACACCACGATCCAGACGCCGGACCCGGACCGCTCGCTCGAGGCCGGCGACGAGCTGCTGATCGTCACGCCCGAGGACGCCGAGACCGACATCGGCCGCCTGCTGTCGCCCAAGAAGTAGGGCCCAGCACGCGGGGTCCGGCGGGCTCGGTTCAGACGCCGGGGACGATGCGCAGGTCGCGGACCGCGCCGCCGTCGAGCGCGTCCAGCGCCGCCTGGTACTCCGGGCTGTCGTGCGCGGCGCGCGCGGTCTCGACGTCGGGGAACTCG
>JALRKU010000062.1 GCA_023254755.1 Aeromicrobium sp.
TCATGTGGGAGGGCGGCATCGCCAAGCAGCGCTGGTCCATCTCCGACACCGCCGAGTACGGCGACTACGTGTCGGGACCGCGCGTCATCGACCCGTCGGTCAAGGAGCGGATGCAGGGCGTGCTCGCCGACATCCAGGACGGCACCTTCGCGAAGCGCTTCATCGACGACCAGGACAACGGTGCGACCGAGTTCCTCTCGCTCCGCGAGAAGGAGGCCGGTCACCCGATCGAGGCCACCGGCAAGCTCCTGCGCTCCCACTTCGCGTGGAAGCAGCAGGACAACGACTACGTCGAGGGCAGTGCCGCTCGCTGACGCGTCGCCACAGCACGGAGCTGACCGAGACCGACACGAGGGTCGGACCGCGACCGCGGTCCGACCCTCGTGCATTCGCGGCTGACCTCAGCCGATGCGCACCCGCACGGTCAACGTCCTGCGACCGATCGTGACCTTCGCGATCCGGTAGGTCAGCGTGCTCCTCGCGACGTTGCCGGCCCGGTCCTTCGCGGTCGCCGTGATGACGACCTTCGACCCTGTCGTCCTCCGCCCCAGCGTGCACGTCGTCACTCCCGACAGGGCGTCCTTGGCCGAGCAGCCGAACTTCGGCGGCTTCGTGTACAACCGCACGTACGACATGCCCGTCACCTTCGCCGACGGTGGTGTCCGGTCGACGTCGATACCCGAGACCGTCGCCGTGGCCGTCCCTCCGTCGACCGCCGTGATCGTGCGCGACACCGACTGCCTGCGCCCGTCCGTCGACAGGACGACCGGCTCGGGGCAGGGCTCGAGCAGCTTCGAGCTGCCCGGCTCGCACGTGAAGGTCACGGTGACCTCCGAGCGGTACCAGCCGCTCGCGGCCCGCGTGCCGCTCACGTCTGCCGTGATCGTCGGATCGACCACCGGCTGCGGGTCGGCGGCCGCGCAACGCAGCGTGCCCGAGCGCAGAGCGTGCCCGTCCGTGCTGCCGTCGTCGGACCACACGACCTCCTTGACGCCGTCGGTGCACGTCGACTGCGCCGCGATGGCCAGCCCCTCGTTGTTGAGGTTCGGCATGCCCCCCGGCCGGTCGTAGGCCTCGGCGGGCACGAACGCGCCGTCGACGAGCTTCAGCAGCGACGTCCTTCCGTCGACCGTGTCGTCGGCGACCGCCCACAGGCGCTCCCGCTCGGGATCGAACGCGACGTCGGCCAGCTTGGGCAGGCCCGTCGCGATGTCAGCGACCAGGTCGACCGATGCACCGGCGTGGTCGAGCGCGAAGGCGTAGAGGTGGCCGGTGTCCTCGACCGCCACGACGAACAGGCCACCGCCGTGGTGGGGGTGCTCGGACGGGTCGTAGGCCTGGCCGGTGCCCTGGTCCACGAACCCGGCGTCGGTGAGGAAGGCGTCGGGCACGAACGTGACGCCCTCGAGCCCGAGGTTGGCGCCGATCGGCGGGTTCGGTGAGCCTGCAGCGGCGTTGACCGCGGCCGTCACGTCCCACTCGTCGCTGGCCGTCAGTGACGATCCCGCCGCGGTGGCGTCGTACCGCAGCACCGACATCCGGCTCACGCCGCTGGCCGAGTTGTTGCGTTCCGACGCGGCGTACAGGAATCCGTCGGGTCCGACCGTGATGCCCTCGGTGTCAGGAGCGCCCGTGCCGTCGGTGTACTTCGGGTCCTTGCCGGCCGACCAGCCGCCCGTCTCGTCGGGTACCCAGGTGTCGCCGTCACGGACCAGGCGCCACAGCGTGCCGCGCTTGTTCTGGGCAGCCCAGAGCACGTCGGTGTCGTCGGGGTCGAACGCCAGCCCGCTGAGGTCCGCGGTGAAGGTGCCGGCCGGGTCCGACGTCCTCACGTCCTGACCGCCGTCCCACGGCACGGTGTCCAGCCCGGGGCACGCGTTCGCGGCTCCGAGGGTCGCCGCTCGCGTCGTCGTGAAGTCGCCGAGGCCGTCCTTGCACCGGCCGTAGGTGGGTTCGGCGTGGGCGGTCCAGGCGTAGGCGTCGACCAGGGCGTCGCCGTCGAACAGGCGAGCCGCGTCGCTGGCGCCCAGACCGAACGCGAAGTCGTCGAGCACCAGGTGGCCGTGCGCGGGCACCTCGGTGCCGGTTGGGATCGTGAACGCGTCGGCGTCACCGCTGTCCTTCAGGGTCCAGCCGGACACGTCGACCGGCGAGTCGTCGATGTTGACGAGCTCGACCCAGTCGTGGCCTCCGGCGGGGTCGCTCGACTCGATCTCGTTCAACCGGATCGGGCTGCAGGCGTTCGTCGCTCCGCGGGTCGACGTCGTCGTCACGGTGACGTCGCCCGTCCCGTCGGGACAGCGTCCGTACGTCGTGGCGGCGTGGCCCTCCCAGGCGTGGGAGTCGACCTCGGTGGTCCCGTCCGCCAGGTACACCGTCACCGAGTCGGCCGCCCCGAGACCGAAGCCCGGCGTCTGGGCGATCTCGGTGTAGATCGCGTAGTGGCCACCCGCGGGAATCGTCGTGGAGGCCGGGATCACGACGGGCGTCGCGGCGTGCTCGGGATCGGCGTCGAGGATCTTCCAGCCCGAGACGTCCACCGGTGCGTCGCCGGTGTTCTTCAGCTCGACCCAGTCGGCGACCTTGTCGCCGTTGGACTCGATCTCGTTGATCCGCACCGACTCCCAGACAGGCGTTGACGGGCACGTGTTCGAGGCCCCTGGCGTCGCCTCGGCGCTGACGACGAAGTCGTCGCCGCAGCGGATGGCGGACGGCGTGCGGTGCGAGGACCACGCCGGAACCTCGTCGACCGACGTGCCGTCGGCGGTCGCGACGGTCACCGAGTCGCTGCTGCCCAGTCCGAAGCCGCCCGCCAGCGTGTCGGGGTCGAAGGACCAGTACTCGCCAGGGGCGAGCGTCCGGTCCGCCGAGATGACGGCGGGCACGTGGGCAGGGTCGGCGTCGAGGACGGTCCAGCCGGCGATGCTGACGGGGGAGTCGCCGGTGTTGTGGAGCTCGACGAAGTCCGGGTTGGGGCTGCTGCGGACCTCGGAGATCACGACGGTGCCGACGGCGGAGTCCGCGGCCCTCGAGGGAGCAGCCAGCAGGGGGACGGCCAGCGCGGCGCCGAGGGCGGCGGCGCACAGGCGGCGGTGGGCGGGGGAGAGAACGAATCGCACAGGGGCCTCTGAGGGGATCGGCGGAGGGGCGATCAGAGGCTGGCAGCGGTCCGGGAACGGCCGATGAACAGCTAGCGGACCGCGGCGGAACGACGAGCGGCCGGAACGGTCAGGCGATCAGATCGATCTCGGGGGCCTCGCCGGCCGTCGCGGTGCCGGTCGCGACGCACTCCCACGCGAGAGCCAGGCGCTCGACCGCTGCGGTGAGCGACTCGTTGCTCTGGGTGTACGGCAGACGCAGGTGGCGCTCGCCGGCGGCCGGCGCTCCCGGGAAGAAGCGGGGCCCCGCCGTCATGAGCAGGTCGTGGTCGATCGCGTCGGCGACGAGCGCGGTCGACACCCGCTCGGGCAGGGTCAACCAGAGGTTCAGGCCGCCCGACGGGCACGTCACGCGCACGGCCGGCAGGCGCGTCGCGAGCTCGCCGAGCAGGTGGTCGCGAGCCGCCCGCGCGCGGGCGCGCGACGCGGCGAGGGTCTGGCCGCCGTCCTCCAGCAGCTCGCACAGCACCAGCTGGTCGAAGGCCGACGAGCCGAGGTCGTCCATCATGCGCGCTTGGAGCAGCGGCATCACGAAGCGCCGCGGCGCCCGGATCCAGCCGACGCGCAGGCCGCCCCAGTACGCCTTGGAGGAGGAGCCGATGAGGATCGCGCGCGGGTCGTGGTGCGCGAACACCGGGGGCATCGCGATGCCGTCGAGATTCACGTCGCGCAGCGACTCGTCGACCACCGGGACGACGTCGTGACGGGTCAGCGAGCGCGCCCAGCGGCCGCGTTCGTCGTCGGTCATGACCAGGCCGGTCGGGTTGTGGAAGTCGGGGATCAGGTAGGCCGCGACGTGGCGACCGGTGGCCAGGACGTCGTCGAGACCGTCCCAGGGACGGTCGCCCACGGGGAGGGCGCTGAGCCGGCCGCCCCCCAGGGCGAACGCGTCGGCGCCGTGCGGGTAGGTCGTGCCTTCCACGACCGTCCGGGATCCCGGGCCGGTGAGCGTGCGGGCGACGAGTGAGATCGCGCCCATCGCGCCGTTGGTGACGATGATCTGGTCCGGATCGGTGGCGAGGCCGTCGTCGGCGTAGCGCTGGGCGATCAGCTCGCGCAGCCGGGGCAGGCCGTCGGGCAGGTAGCCGGTCGTCGCGAGCAACCCGGGCAGCTTGGAGGCGGCGTGCTCGAAGGCGCGGGCGAGCCCCGGCGGCGCCGGCCACGCCGAGTACGTCATGGCGATGTGGTCCGGGTCGTCGGGCTGGGCCATCAGGCTGCTGGTCGCCGATGCCGCGCGGGGCACCGCGACGACGCTGCCCGAGCCCTGCCGAGACCGGGTCAGGCCGGCCTCACGCAGCTCGGTGTACACACGGGTCGTGGTGGTGCGGCTGACGCCGAGCGCCTCGGCGAGCTCGCGCTCCGACGGCAGCCGGCTCCCGTCGGGCACGCGGCCGTCGACGATCATCAGCCGGATGCGATCGGCGATCTCGCGGTACGCGGGTCCGCGACCGTCGAGCGTGCCGACGAGCTCGGCCAGTCGGCGGGACGACAAGGAAGCCATGAGGCCACTCTGTCATGATTGGCTATTTTCTCCAAGGCCAATGCTCGCCACGCTGGACCCATGATGCTTCTGATCCTCCTCCTGGTCCTGCTGGTCGTCGCCGCACTCGCGCGGCTCGCCGCGCTGGTCGCCGGTGACGGACGCGGCGTCGTCCCGCCTCCGCGGAGCCACGCCCACCAGGCACCTCGCCACCGCGTCGACGAGCTCGCCGAGGTCGTGCGATGACCCGCCGACTGGTCCGGCTGCTCGTCGGCCTCGCGCTCTACGGGTTCACGATGGCGATGATGGTCGAGTCCTCCCTGGGGCTCGACCCGTGGGACGTCTTCCACGAGGGCCTGACGAAGCAGGTGCCGCTGACGTTCGGCCAGGTCGTCATCGTCACGGGAGCCCTCGTGATGCTGCTGTGGATCCCGCTGCGCCAGCGGCCGGGGATCGGCACGGTCGCCAACATCGTCGTCATCGGGCTGGCCGCCGATCTCGGACTGGCCGTCCTGCCCTCCCCGGACGGCCTCGTTCCCCGCACCGCCCTGCTCGCCGGCGGCGTCGTGGGCAACGCCCTGGCGGGTGCCCTCTACATCGGTGCGGACCTGGGACCGGGCCCGCGCGACGGCCTGTGGCTGGGACTCGTGCGCCGCACCGGCCTCAGCATCCGGCGGTGGCGCACGATCCTGGAGCTGACCGTCCTGTCGATCGGCTTCGTGCTGGGCGGGACCGTCGGGGTCGGCACGGTCCTCTACGCCCTGTCGATCGGTCCGCTGGTCCAGCTGTTCCTGGGCCTCGTGCCGCCCCGCGAGCCTGGTCGGCCCACGAGCGAGGAGCTGGCTGATGCCCACCGCGTCGGTTGAGGTCCGCCGCCACTACTCGGTGGTGGAGGAGGTCGCGATCCTCGACGCGGTCCACGGGGCGCTCGTCGTCGCCTTCGCCATCCCGCCTAGCGACCGGCACGTGCGACTCGTGGTGCACGAGCCGCACCGGTTCGCCGTCTCCCCGGAGCAGCACGACCCCGAGCGCTACACGCTGGTGACCGTCGACTGCTTCGAGGGCAGGTCGCTCGAGGCCAAGCGCCGCCTCTACCGCGAGGTCGTCGAGCGGCTCGCGGTCGTGGGGATCGACCCGCGCGACGTGACGATCACGCTCCGCGAGGGTCCCACCGAGAACTGGGGAGTCCGCGGGGGACGTGCCGCGTGCGACGTCGACCTCGGCTTCACGATCGAGGTGTGACGGCTCAGGGTCGCCACGACGGGTCGCGGCCGATGAAGCCCAGCAGACGGTCCTGCACGTCGGCGTCGTCGGGGACCGGGACCGAGGGGCCGTACTGGCCCGACGAGCGCATCAGCTCCTCGATCGGCTCCATGCCCGCGAGCATCTCGGCGCAGGTCGCGGGGTCGAGGCGGTCGTCCTGGCCGGAGGCTCGCGCGAGGTCCCACGTGTGCAGGAAGACGTCGCCGGTGTAGAAACGATCGATCGCCTCGTCGAGCGGCCGGGTGCCCAGGTGCTGGTGGGTGAAGGGCCGAGCCGCGTCGTCGGCGTCGAGCAGCGTCTGGACGGCCGCGGCGTGGTGGTGCCAGGCCGCGGCCGGGTCGTCGGCGACCGAGGGGCCCGGCGGGAGGAGCACGTCGTCGCTGGCGAGGAGTGCGGGCAGCCACTCGACGAGGTGACCGACGACCGCGCGCGTCGACCACTCCGGGACCGGGGTCGGAGCGGACCAGTCGGTCACGCCGTCGACGACGTCGGTGAACCGTCCGGCCACCGCTCGGTGATGATCCGCGGGAGTCATGCCACCAGCCTGGACGCCGGCCGCCGTGCCCGCAACGCCGTCAGCGGCGGGTGGCGATGATCAGCGACGCATCGGGGTCGATGAGCATCTCGACGGCCGCGAACCGGTCGTCGGTCAACCAGCGCTCGCGGACGATGTCGACCTGACCGTCGACGATCGGCGGCCAGAAGGCGCTCGGCACGAAGTCGTCGAGCACCGCGATCCCTCCGGGCTCGAGGAGGTCGGCCAGCACGTCGATGCTCTCCATGACCTCGCGGACGTCGACGAACAGCAGCGAGAACGGCGCGTGCTGCTCGAGCGTGGTCCAGTCGCCGGCGACGATCTCGACGTTGTGGACGTCGGCGAACAGCTCCTGGACGTCCTCGGCGAGAGCGGGATCCAGCTCGGCGCTCACGATGCGCGCCTCCTTGGGTGCGCCGCTGGACAGCCACGCGGACCCGACACCGGTGCCGGTGCCGAGCTCGGCCAGCGTCCCGGTGCGCGACGCGGCGAGCGACGCCAGCAGCCGGCCGGTCTCGTGGCGAGTCGACGTGATGAAGCCTCGCTGGCGGGCCAGGTCGAGGGTGCTCGCGACGAGATCGGGGATCTCGGGAGGAGCACTCATGGTGTCCAGTGTGACATCGCGCCGCTCCACGGGTCCCGACGTCTCGACACGCGGGACGGACGCGGTCGTCGTTCCACGGCGAGTGGACAGGGGGTACAGTGGCCGCATCATGCGGCACCAGCTCGTAGTCATCGCCAGCCGCGGCAGGGCCCCTCAGGGCCACGTCCCTGCCGCGGGTGTTCTGCGTTGACGCGAGTCTGAGCGTCACTTCGTGGCCCGGCAGCTCGCCGCAGTGCCACGATCACGACCTGGTCACCGCTGTTCTCTCCGTCTCGAGGCGATCCCTCGACGCGTGGGCGTGCTGCCGGGCCCGGCCTTCCACCGGACCCAGCACCACCAGGAGATCACCATGTTCGAACCGTTCACGTCCCACTCGTCCACGTCGTCGATGGAGTGGGGCCCGGCGCACCACCGTGAGGACGCCGCTCGGCCGGAGATCGAGCCGATCGACCGCCCCGACGACAACTGATCGGCGTCTCGCAGATCAAGACCCGAGTTCCACATCATGAGACTCGCGACCTAGGATCGACCCATGCCCCAGAACTTCTCGCTCGCAGTCGTGCCCGGTGACGGCATCGGCCCCGAGGTGACCGCCCAGGCCCTCTCGGTGCTCGACGTCGTCGCCGCCCAGCACGACGTCTCGTTCGCGCGCACCGAGTACGACCTCGGTGCTCGCCGCTGGCACGCGACCGGCGAGACCCTGCCCGACTCCGTGCTGTCCGAGATCCGGGGTCACGACGCGATCCTGCTCGGCGCCGTCGGTGACCCGAGCGTGCCGAGCGGCGTCCTGGAGCGCGGTCTGCGGCTCAAGCTCCGCTTCGAGCTCGACCACTACGTGAACCTGCGGCCGTCGAAGCTGTTCCCCGGCGTCCCGACCCCGCTCGCGAACCCGGGCGACATCGACTTCGTCGTGGTCCGCGAGGGCACCGAGGGCCCCTACGTCGGCAACGGCGGCGCCATCCGCGTCGGCACACCGCACGAGCTCGCCACGGAGGTGAGCGTCAACACGGCGTTCGGCGTCGAGCGCGTCGTCCGCGACGCCTTCGCCCGCGCGCAGGCCCGCCCGCGTCGCCAGCTCACGCTGGTGCACAAGAACAACGTCCTCGTCCACGCAGGGCACCTGTGGAGCCGCACCGTCGACGCCGTCGCGGCCGAGTTCCCCGAGGTCGCGGGATCCTCCGACATCTTCGACCGGGGCTTTGTCACCTATTCGAACGCGGCAAAGGAGGACATGCTGGGCGTGCACGCCGAAACGCTGGCCCGGCATGGAGCGGTATCGCAAGAGGTCGCGG
>JALRKU010000081.1 GCA_023254755.1 Aeromicrobium sp.
GGTCGCGCGCGACGCCCGGACGTTCGACCGGCACGGTCGCCAGCAGTCGGTCGTCGAGGTGGTCGTCCGGCGCGCCACGGTCGGAGAGGTCACGACCACGTCGCGGGTCCGTGCCACGGCGTTCGTCGACGACGCCGGGTCGGACCTCGTCGTCGGGCGACGGCTGGTCGCGGTCGTGCGGCTCGGCCCGGCCGAGTCCCGCCGTGAGGTCGCCGTCCTCGATGTCGTCCGTCGCTCCGACGCCTCCGGCGGTGGCTGGGCGTGGACCGCCGCCGCCGTCGTCCGCTCGGGGGTGAGGCAGGCCGCCTCCCCGATGCCGGAGGGTCCGCGGGCGCTGCTGCCGGCTCTCGTCGACGGCGACGACGCGGCGATCGACGAGAGCCTCGCCGAGGACTTCCGGCGCACCGGGCTCACCCATCTGCTGGCGGTCTCCGGCACCAACCTGACGATCGTCCTGGGCGTGGTCCTGGCGCTGGTGCGCGCCGCGGGAGGCGGGCGTCGCGTCGTCGTGCCGGCGGCCCTGCTCACCGTCGCGGCCTTCGTGCTGGTGGCACGTCCCGACCCCAGCGTGCTGAGGGCCGCGGCGATGGGCCTGGTCGGCGTGGCCGCGCTGGGGTACGGCCGTCGCGGCGGCCTGCGGGCGCTGTCCGTCGCCGTGCTCGTCCTGCTGTTCCTGGACCCCTGGTTGTCGCGGTCGGCCGGCTTCGTCCTCTCGGTCGTGGCGACCGCGGGGATCCTGGTCCTCGGACCGGCGTTCACGAAGCGGCTGGCGCGGTGGCTGCCGCGCTGGCTGGCGAGCGCCCTCGCGATCCCGTTCGCGGCCCAGGCGGCGTGCACGCCGGTCATCGCCGCGATCTCGGGGGAGGTGTCCCTCGTGGCGGTGGTGGCCAACCTGCTCGCCGGCCCGGTCGTCGCCCCGGCGACCGTCCTCGGTCTGCTCGGTGGTCTGCTCGCGGTCGCCTCGCCCGTGGCGGGACACGTCGTGGCGTGGCCCGCGGGGGTCTGCACGGCCTGGATCATCGAGGTCGCCCGCCGGGGTGCCGAGCTCGACGGGGCGTCGATCGGCTGGGCCCTGCCCTGGCAGGTCCTGCTCCTGGTCGTCCCGCTCGTCGTCGTGCTGGGCTGGTGGGCCGCGTCGCGCCCCGCCCTCGCGGTCGGGCTGGCCGCCGGCCTCGTCGTCGCGATGATCCGACCGCCGCAGCCGGGCTGGCCCCCGCCGGGCTGGGTGCTCGTCGCGTGCGACGTGGGTCAGGGCGACGCCACGGTGCTGTCGGCCGGCTCCGACGCTGCGGTCGTCGTCGACGCGGGTCCCGACCCGACCCTGGTCGACGCGTGCCTGGACCGGCTGCACGTCGACCGCGTGCTGGTCGCCGTGATGACCCACGCCCACGCCGACCACGTCGACGGATGGAGCGGGGTGCGCCGCGGCCGACGGGTCGACCAGGTCGTCGGCGGACCCACCAGCCCGGCGCTCAGGCGCGTGGCGACCGGCGACCGGTTCGCGGCCGGGCGGGTCCGCGGCGTCGTCCTGTGGCCACCCGCCGACGCCTCGGCGCCGTCGCCGGATCGTGGCGCCGAGGGGTCGGCGGTGAACGACGCCAGCGTCGTGCTCCGGGTGCAGGTCGACGGGGTGTCGATCCTGCTGACCGGCGACGTAGAGCCGGCGGCCCAGGAGGCCGTCCTCCGGTCGGGCGTCGCCGTCGACGCCGACGTGCTGAAGGTGCCTCACCACGGCAGCGCCCGACAGTCCGAGCGGTTCCTCGACGCCGTCGGTGCCACGGTCGCGACCGTGAGCGCCGGACGCGACAACGACTACGGGCACCCCGCCCCTGCCGCGCTGGAGATGCTGCGCGAGCGCGGCGTGAGCACGTGGCGCACCGACCTGCACGGCGACGTCGCGATCGTGCAGCGCGACGGGCGGATCCAGGTCGTGTCGCGCCGGTGAGGTGCCCGTCCCGACGTGACGGCGGCTGCGCGCCTCGACACGCGGCCGAGATCCGCCCGAGTGTCCGACCAGGTCCCTAGCGTGGAGCCGATGAAGATCCTGCACACGTCCGACTGGCACCTGGGCCGCACGCTGCACGGCGTCGACCTGCACGACGCCCAGCGGACCTTCGTCGACCACCTGGTCCAGCTGGTGCAGCAGCACGACGTCGCGGCCGTCCTGGTCGCCGGCGACGTCTACGACCGTGCCATCCCTGCGGTCGAGACCGTGCGGCTCTTCTCCGACGCCCTGCGCCGGCTGAGCGAGCACACGACGGTCGTCGTCACGCCCGGCAACCACGACTCCGCGGCGCGTGTCGGCTTCGGCGCCGAGGTCATGCGCGACTCGGTCCGCATCCTGGCCGAGATCGACGCGCTCGATCGGCCGGTCGTGCTCCACGACGGCACCTCCGAGATCGCCGTCTTCGGCCTCCCGTACCTCGATCCCGACGCCGCGCGTCCGCGTCTGGCTGGGCCCGACGGCACGCTGCCCGCGCGCAGCCACGAGGCCGTCCTCACGGCGGCGATGGACCGGGTCCGCGCGGCGTCCGACGGCCGTCGCTGCGTCGTCGTGGCCCATGCGTTCGTCGTCGGTGCCGAGGCGTCCGACAGCGAGCGCGACCTCAGCGTCGGCGGCGTCCAGGCGGTCCCCTCCGGTGTCTTCGACGGCGTCGACTACGTCGCGCTGGGCCATCTGCACGGGCCCCAGGTCGTCCCGGTGCCCGGCAGCACCACGACCGCCCGCTACAGCGGCTCTCCTCTCGCGTACTCGTTCAGCGAGAAGGACCACGTCAAGTCCGTGGCCCTGGTCGACGTGACCGCCGACCAGCCGGTCGCGGTCGAGCTGCTCCCTCTCCCCGTCCCGCGACCCCTCTCCGAGATCAGCGGGTCGGTCGAGCACCTGCTGTCCGGCGCCACCGACGCCGTCGTCGACCACTGGCTCAAGGTCGTCGTCACCGACGCCTCGCTGTCCACCGACTCCCGTGCAGCCGTCCACGCCAGGTTCGGACACCTGCTGCAGCTGGTCCACGAGCCGCTCGGCCTCCCGTCCCGGGTGGCGGCCCCGGTCGTCACCGACGGCATGTCGCCGGCCGAGGTCACGGCCGACTTCGTCGAGTTCGTCACGGCCCGACCGGCCGCCGACGACGAGATCGCGGTCGCCCGGGCCGCCTACGAGACGGTCCGCTCGACCCAGGTGGGCGCGTGACGAGCGAGCCGGTGCCGGGGGCATCTCCCGCGCGCGGCGACCGATCCGCGACGACGCCGCCACCCTCGACGCGTCGTTCCTGCTTGCCGGCGGGTGCGGCATGAAGCTCTACCGTCTCGAGCTGCAGGCCATCGGTCCCTTCGCCGGTCACCACACGATCGACTTCGCCGCGCTGGGACGCTCCGGCCTGTTCCTGCTCGAGGGGCCCACGGGCGCGGGCAAGTCCACGCTGATCGACGCCGTGGTCTTCGCGCTCTACGGCGGACTGGCCGGAGCCGAGTCCAGCAAGCAGCGCCTGCACTCGCACCACGCCGAGCCCGGAGTCGAGCCGTTCGTCGACCTGGTGTTCGAGGTGGAGGCCGGGGTCTTCCGCATCCGGCGCACGCCGGCCCACGAGCGTCCCAAGAAGCGCGGCACCGGCACCACGCCGGTCAACGCGTCGGTCACCCTCAGCCGGCTGCACGACGTCGACCGACCCGACGACGGCGCGGTGGTCACGACGCGCAACGAGGACGCGGGGCTCGAGATCGAGCAGATGGTCGGCCTCAGCCGCACGCAGTTCCTGCAGACCGTCGTGCTGCCGCAGGGAGAGTTCGCGACCTTCCTGCGCTCGTCGGGCGAGGACCGCAAGAAGCTGCTCGAGAAGATCTTCCGCACCGACGTCTACGAGCGGATCACCGCCGAGCTGGTCGAGCGACGCCGAGCGGCGCAGCAGGCCACCGAGGCGGCCCGCACCGAGCTCGCCACCGCCTCGCGCGTCGTGGCCGAGGTCGCCGAGATCGAGGCCGAGGCGATCGATCCCGAGGCGCTCGAGGCCGAGGTCGAGCAGCAGCACGCCGATGCGGTCGCGACCGTCGAGACAGCGGCGGCCGACCTGTCCGCCGCGACGACCGCCCTCCACGACGCCGAGACCACCGCGGCGGCCCTGCTCAGGCGCGCAGAGCTGGTCGACCGTGCGGCTCGGCTCGACGCGGCGCAGCCGGCGGTCGACGAGGCGGTCGAGCGCATCGACGTGGCCCGACGCGCCGCGCTGGTCGTGCCGCACCGCGACGCCG
>JALRKU010000238.1 GCA_023254755.1 Aeromicrobium sp.
GCGGCGCCCGCACGATCGTGCTGGTCGAGGACGGCGACGACGACGTGCTCCCCTACGCCGACCACGTGATCCGCCTGCCCAAGGTGCCCACCCTGCTGCAGCCGCTGGTCGCCACCGTCCCGCTGCAGATCTTCGCCTGCGAGTTCGCCGAGCAGCTCGGCCACGACATCGACCAGCCGCGGAACCTGGCCAAGTCGGTGACCGTCGAGTGAGCGGCACCGGCCGGATCCACGGCATCGGCACCGACGTCGTCGACATCGCTCGGTTCACCGACACGCTGGAGCGCACGCCCACGATGCGTCAGCGACTCTTCACCGAGGCCGAGCGTCAGCTCTCCGTGGAGTCGCTGGCCGGCCGGTTCGCGGCCAAGGAGGCGCTGGCCAAGGCCATGCGTGCGCCGTCGGGACTGTCCTGGCAGGACTTCGAGGTCGTCAACAACGCGCAGGGCGCACCCGAGTTCGTGCTGCACGGTCAGGCGCCGGACCGGCTGCGCGAGCTGGGCATCGAGACGATCCACCTGTCGATCTCGCACGACACCACGGTGGCGTCGGCCTTCGTGGTGGCCGAGTGCTGAGCGCCCACACGGTCGCCCAGGTCCGCGACGCCGAGGAGCGGCTGGCGCGCACGATCTCCGACGACGGCAGGGTCTGGGACGTCCTGATGGAGCGGGCCTCCCGCGGCCTCGCCGACGCGCTCGAGTCCATCCCGGCCGGCGAGGTCGTCGTCGTGCTCGTCGGGCCCGGCAACAACGGCGGCGACGCGCTCTTCGCGGCGGCCCACCTGCGCGACCGCGGCGTCAGGGTGGAGCTGTGCCTGCTCGACGAGCAGAAGGCGCACCCCGACGGTCTCGCCGCCGCACTGGCCGCCGGTGCCCGGGTGGTCGACGCCCCGACGTCCCAGCGCTACTGCATCGACGCACTCTTCGGCATCGGTGCCAGGCCGGGCCTGCAGGGCCGGGCGGCCGAGTGGTCGGCGTGGATCGACGCCACCGAGCCGTGGACCGCGGCGGTCGACGTCCCCTCGGGCGTCGGCGTCGACGACGGCACGGCGCTCGGTCCGCACGTCACCGCCGACCTGACGGTCACGTTCGGCACCTGCAAGCCGGCCCTGCTGCTCGACCCCGCCGCATCGGCGTGCGGCGACGTCGTGGTCGTCGACATCGGCCTGGGTCCGCACCTGGGACGGGCCGCGATCGAGGCACTCGAGCCGTCCGACGCCGGCCTGCTCCTCGACGCCCTGCCCGATCCGCGCGGACACAAGTACTCCCGCGGCGTGCTGGGCATCGCAGCCGGCTCGACCGCCTACGCCGGAGCGGCGCACCTGTGCGTCGCCGGGGCGCAAGCCGGTCCGGCCGGGATGATCCGGTTCGTCGGCGACGACCGTCTCGCCCTCAGCGAAGCAGCCGAGCAGCGCAACCAGGGGCAACTCGTCGATCGTGAGTGGTACCTCCACGCCATCGACCGTCACGCCGCCGAGGGGCCCGCCCGAGCCGATCCCCAG
>JALRKU010000249.1 GCA_023254755.1 Aeromicrobium sp.
TGACGCTGTCGTCGAACTGCATCTCGTGCCCATAGCGCAGCAGGGACAGGGCGTCCTTGGCGTAGTAGGTCTCGTCGAACAGCAGCCGGTTCGGCCGCCCCACCTGCCACACCCGCACCCCGAACGCCAGCAGCGCGATCCCGATCGGCCCGATCCACCCCCAGGCCCGCTCGCTGATCCGCTGCACCGCTCCAGCGTAGGTGGCGACCCCATCGGGCGGTGACTCAGCAACGTCACCGACCCGGATCCGGTTGGGAGGTGGCTGAGCAACGCCATTCTGCGAAATGAGGTTGCTCAGTCACCGCCCGACGGCTCATCAACTGCGTCGGCCCAGCGGGCGGGTTGTCCACACGGGAGGCGCTGACCGTGGCGTGGGCGCCGAGCAGGTCTGAGGGTCGAGAGATGAGACCACCCGCGCCCCTGCCGTCCGAGCTTGCCGGGCGGCCCTTCAGCCGCGAACAGGCGATCGATGCCGGCCTGACCTCGCGGATGCTGCAGCATCGTCGATTCGAGCGCTTGTACTCCGGCGTCTACGTCGAGAGCGGCACGACGCTCGATCCGGCCGGCCGGATCATGGCTGCATCACTGGCCCTCCCGCCCGAGGCCAAGGTCAGCCATCAGACCCGACTCAAGCTTCTCGGACTCGACGTCGGGGAACCCATGGCCCCGATGCGCTTCACGATCGACCGTGACCACCACCTGGACATCGACGGGGTCACGCTCCATCGCACCAAGGCCATGCCGCCAGTTGACGGTGTCGGGGTGACGGCGTCGTCGGCGTTCATCGGGGTGGCGTCGCTGATGAAGCCGATCGACACCGTGGCGATCGGCGACTGGCTCCTGCACCGAGGACACCTCGACCCGGCCGTCGTCGCGGCAATCGCCCACCGCGACGACTGGCGCGCCGGCGCGGAACAAGCGGTGGCTGCCCTCCGACACCTCGACGGCAGGTCGCGCTCGCTACCGGAGTCGGAGGTGCGGTGCCTCCTGTGGGCGGCGGGTCTGCCCGAACCCGAGGTCAACGCCGACATCGCCGACGACGACGGCCAGTTCCTGGGATGCGGTGATCTGGTGCTCCGCGCATGGCGCCTGGTGGTCGAGTACGAGGGTCGACAGCACGCGTTCGACGTCCAGCAGTTCGGGCGCGACATCGATCGCTACGCCGGATTCCGACGGGCGGGCTGGGCCTACGTGCAGGTGACCGCCGAGACGCGGGCGCGACCTCGCCAGATGGTCGGACAGATCTACGCGGCCCTGGTCGCCCAGGGGTATGACGGCCCACCGCCTCGATTCGGCCGGGACTGGCTCAGGCTCTTCGAGCGGCCTGCGGCGCCTGGCCACCGTCGGGCGGTGGCTGAGCAACCCCATTCTGCGAAATGAGGGTGCTCAGTCACCGCCCGAGCGAGTTCGGTTGCTGGCTCACCGCCCGACGGGGACCTGAGACGATGGGGGAGTGCTGATTCTCGCCGGAACCCCGATCGGACGCGTCGAGGACGCCGGGGGGCGGCTGGCGCGGGTGCTGGGGGAGGCCGACGTCGTCGCGGCGGAGGACACGCGCAGGCTGCAGCGGTTGGTCGACGAGCTCGGGGTGACCCTGCGGGGGCGGGTCGTGTCGTACTTCGAGGGCAACGAGGAGCGGCGGACCGCCGAGCTGGTCGAGCGGCTCGAGGCCGGCGACACCGTGGTCCTGGTGACCGACGCCGGCATGCCCAGCGTCTCCGACCCCGGGTACCGGCTCGTCGCGGCCGCCGTCGAGCGCGACCTTCCGCTCACCGCGGTGCCGGGGCCGTCGGCCGTCACGACCGCGCTCGCCGTCTCGGGACTGCCCGTCGACCGGTTCTGCTTCGAGGGGTTCCCGCCCCGCAAGGCCGGGGAGCGCGGCCGCCTGCTGGCCGAGCTCGCGGCCGAGCGTCGCACGATGGTGTTCTTCGAGTCGCCCCACCGCACGGGCGCGACGTTGCAGGCGATGGCCGACGCGTTCGGTGCCGACCGCCGCGCGGCGCTGTGCCGCGAGCTCACCAAGACCTACGAGGAGGTCGTCCGCGGCACGATCGCCGAGCTGGTCGCCTGGGTCGACGCGCAGGAGCAGGGAGTGCGGGGCGAGGTGACCCTCGTCGTCGAAGGCGCGACGACCGAGGCGCGGACCTACACGCCCGACGAGCTCCGCGCGCTCGTCGACGACGCGCAGGCCGACGGACTCAGCCGCAAGGACGCCGTCGCCCAGGTCGCCGCCCGCACCGGCGTCCGCCGCCGCGACGTCTTCGACGCGGCCCATTGACTCCGCCCTAGGATTGAGGGCGTGCCCGCAGCAGAGAACCCCGACGACGTCTTCTACCTGACGACGCCGATCTACTACGTCAACGACGCCCCCCACATCGGCCACGGGTACACCACGGTCATGGGCGACGTCATCACCCGCTGGCACCGGCAGCGCGGCGAGAACGTCCACTACCTGACCGTGAGCGAACTTCCCGACGAGATCATGGGTATGAAAACGATCCTTGACGCCGTCTACTTCACGATGACGACGCTGCTCACCATCGGGTTCGGCGACATCGCTGCTGAGGGTCAATTGGCGCGAGGTGTGGTCCTGACC
>JALRKU010000359.1 GCA_023254755.1 Aeromicrobium sp.
GCGAGCAGAACTTCGTGATGGCGGTCTGCACGATGCCGGGGAACGACATCGGCGGCTCGCCGCCGAGCAGGTCGGCCGCGATGGCGTGGGCGGCGACCATGCCCTGCTTGTTGGCGTGGGTGCCGAGCGGCACGTGGACCCGCGACCCCGTGGTGCGGTCGACGGTCTGCGAGCAGTCGCCGACCGCCCACACGTCGTCGGTGCCGTCGACCCGCTGGTGGCCGTCGACGACGATCGAGCCCTTGACGCCCAGCGGAAGACCGGCCCGCTCGGCCAGGTCGGACCGCGCCCGCACCCCCAGACCGAGGATCACCAGGTCGGCCGGCAGCACCTCGTCGCCGACCCGCACGCCCGTGACGCGTCCGTCGGTGCCCTCGAAGCCGGCGACGGCAGCCGACGTGCGCAGCTCGATGCCGCGGGCGCGCATGGCGTCGGCCACGAGGTCGCCGAGGACGGGGTCGAGCAGCGGCATGGGCGAGTCGGCCTGCTCGACGACGGTCGTGTCGAAGCCCTGCGCCACGCACGCCTCGGCCATCTCGAGGCCGATGTACCCGGAACCCACCACCACCACGTGCCGCGGCTGCTGCACCATGGCGTCGATGACCCGCTGCCCGTCGGCCAGGGACTGCACCCCGAGGATGCCGTCGAGCTGGATGCCGTCGAGCTCTGGCCGCAGCGGTTCGGCGCCCGTCGCGACGACCAGCCGGTCGTAGCCGATCGGCTCGCCGTCGGACACGACGACCTGGCGACGCTCGCGGTCGATGGCGACCGCCTCGACGCCCGTGCGCACGTCGACGCCGTTGGCTCGGTGCTCCTCGGGCGTGCGGGCGACCAGGTCGTCGGCGGAGTCGACGTCGCCGGAGATCCAGTACGGGATGCCACAGGCGGAGTAGGAGGTGCGATCGGTGCGCTCGAGCACGACGACCTCGTGCTCGCTCGGCAGCAGCCGCCGCAGGTTCGACGCGACGGTGCCTCCTGCGGCGTCGCCACCGATGATCACGACTTGTGCCATGACGTCCCTCTCCTACGATTCCTCGACGACGCCCTCGAGCACCTGCTGGAACGCAGGACCCACGTGGATCGACATCGTGTCGCCCTCGAGGTGCGTGAGCTGCTCGAACACGCCGTCGTGCCACCAGTACGCGTGCGGGCTCAACGGCCCGACGCCGTCGCCGAACCCGTTGATGGCGACGCTCACGAGGCCGCTGAGCGACTCAACGACCGACGCGTCGCGGATGACGTGCAGCAGGACCTGGTGGCGGAACGGCATCGCCACGACGACCCCGTGGGGCGCCGGTCCGAGCTCGAAGTGCTCGAGCAGGTCGGGCAGCACGAGCACCGACGAGGCCGCGAACATCGAGTCGCCCGACACCACGTCGATCGTGGCGGCGTCGGTCCGGAACCGCTGGATCGCCAGGTCCGCGAGCCCGGCACGCAGGTGGTCGAGCGCCAGTGGGCGCAGCCGCCCGCGGCCACCGAGTCGGTCGACGGTCGCGTCGTCGAGCAGGATGACGGTCTCGGGCAGGTCGAGGTTGAACAGCTCGACGACGTCGTCGCTGAAGTCGACCGCGTGGCCCGGCACCCGCTCCGGGGGCAGCCCGGCCCGCTCGTGCAGGCGCGGGAAGACGCGCTCGCGCAGCTCGTCGTCGCTCATCGACTCGATGACGTCAACCGCGTCGAGCCCCTCGAGCACCTTGCGGACGTGCTCGCGCACCAGCTCCGGCCAGGCCGACGGGCCCCGCTCATCGCCGTGGCAGGCCGCCGCCAGGTTGTAGAGGCCGAACTCGCGACCCGCGTCGTCGACGAGGTGGTCGGCGAAGACCAGCATCTCCAGGCCGCGCTCGGCGAACGCCGCCGCCGCCTCTGAGCGGAGGGCCGCGGCGGCGGGGGCGGTAAGGAAGGGGAAGGTCTCGTCGGGCTCGCCGTCGAACGCGTCGTCGGACGCGGGACGACGTCGGAACAGGCCCATGCTCGATCCTCGCACGCGACCGACCCCGTCACCCGTCCGCGTGCTGACGGATCCAGGTGTGCATCGCGACGGCGGCCGCCGCACCGGCGTTGATGGACCGGGTCGAGCCGAACTGGGCGATGGCGAGCGTTCGGGAGCACGCGGAGCGGGCCGCCTCGGTCAGCCCCGGACCCTCCTGCCCGAACACCAGGACGCAGCGCTCCGGCAGCTGCGCGGTCTCGAGCGGCACCGCGCCGGGGAGGTTGTCGACGCCGATCACCTCGACGCCCTCCTCGGCGGCCCAGGCGGCGAGGGCTCCGACGTCGGCGTGGTGCCTGACGTGCTGGTAGCGGTCGGTGACCATCGCGCCCCGGCGGTTCCAGCGCCGCTTGCCGACCACGTGCACCTCCGCCGCGAGGAACGCGTTGGCCGTGCGCACGATCGAGCCGATGTTGAAGTCGTGCTGCCAGTTCTCGATCGCGACGTGGAACGGGTGACGCCGGGCGTCGAGGTCGGCGACGATCGCCTCGACCGTCCAGTACCGGTAGCGGTCGGCGACGTTGCGGGCGTCACCGTCGCGCAGCAGCTCGGGGTCGTACCGAGGGTCGTCGGGCCAGGCGCCCTGCCACGGACCGACGCCGACGGGCTCGGTCACGCCGAGGTGACGCCGTACTCGGCCCGGTAGGCGCGGATCGCCTCGAGGTGCTCGCCGTGTCGGCCGGTCTGCTCGATGAACTCGACGACGTCGTCGAGGCGGATGATCGCGGTGACCGTGACGTCGAGGGCGCGCTCGACCTGCTCGATCGCCGACAGCTCGCCGGTGCCACGTTCCTGGCGGTCGACCGCGACGACGATGCCACCGATCGTGGCGCCTTCGGCGCGCACGACCTCGTCGACCTCGCGGATCGCGGTGCCGGCGGTGATGACGTCGTCGACGACGAGAGCACGGCCCTTCAGCGGCGACCCGACGATGACACCGCCCTCGCCGTGCGCCTTGGCCTCCTTGCGGTTGAAGCACCACGGGACGTCGCGGCCGTACCGGTCGGCGAGCGCCACCGCGGTGGCCGACGCGATCGGGATGCCCTTGTAGGCCGGCCCGAGCAGCACGTCGAACTCGAGACCCGCGTCGACGATCGCGGCCGCGTAGAACCGGCCCAGCGCCGCGAGTCGCTCGCCGGTGTTGAACAGCCCCGCGTTGAAGAAGTACGGCGACGTGCGACCGGACTTGAGGGTGAACTCCCCGAACCTCAGCACCTCGAGGTCGAGGGCGAGCTCGATGAACTCGCGGCGGTGGTCCAGCACGTCAGCCGTCAGCCGTCCTTCTGGGCGTCGGTCGTCTTGTCGGTGTCCTTCTCGGCCCGGTCGGGTGGCGGCGCGGTGGTGCTCTTGTCGATCTCCTCGACCAGGTGACCGGTCACCACGCTGCGGTTCTGCGTGTGGAACAGCTCGGAGCAGGTGACCAGCGTGATCATCCGGTGCTTCGGCGGCGTGCCGTCCCAGTCCGGTTCGGGCACCTTCCACAGCGGCCAGGGCGTGGTGAACGGCACGGTGATGTCGGTGCCGTCCTGCTCGAGCTCGTAGGTGTAGACGTGCGTGCGGGTCTCGACCTCGACGAGGTCGCCCTTCTTGAGCTTGGGGAAGTCACGGAACGGCTCGCCGTGCGTGACGCGGTGGGCGGCGATCGCGAAGTTGCCGAACTCGCCCGGCTTCTCGCGCTTCGGGTCCCAGCCGATGCCCTTGGCGAGCGAGGCGTCGTCCATGCCCTTGACGATCGGGACCTCGTAGTCCTTGCCGAACCTGTCGACGCGCAGCAGGCCGATGGCGTCGCCCTCGATGCCGTTCTCCCACTGCGCGACCGTCTCCTTCTTGATCTGCGCGGCGGCGTGCTTGGACACGATGTTGGTGCCGAAGTACTGCCACAGGAACCAGCCGAGCAGCCCGAGGCCGGCCGCGATCAGGAGCAGTCCGACGGCGGTGGCGATGCGGCGTCCCGTGCTGCGACGCGGGCGAGGCGGGGGCGGCGCGACGGGAGGCTCGGCCGTGATGGTCATGTGCACGATTGTGACACCACCCTCCTCGCGGCGCACCGGAGTCGGGTCGACCGGGCCCGTGCACGGATTTTCCGGGAAGTTTGGCCGGTTCCGCCCACGGGCCACCGCCGGTTCGGTAGTGTTCTGTCCGTCGCCCCGCCGTTTCACCCCCCGAGAACGGCGGGGCGACTCACGTCCACGCCCGCCGACGCGCCGGTCGAGCCGCGCGCCGTCCAGCACCGAGAACGGCGGGGCGAGTCACGTCCCGCCGGACGGATCGGGGATCCGGCCCGACGGATCCGCGTATCGTCGGCGGCGTGACGAGGGGACCTGCGGCCCGGCTCGAGGGGCTGGGCACGACGATCTTCGCCGAGATGAGCCGGCGGGCGGTCGAGACCGGGTCGGTGAACCTGGGTCAGGGCTTTCCCGAGGTCGACGGTCCGGAACGGATCCGCGAGCTGGCGGTCGAGGCGATCAGGTCCGGTCGCAACCAGTACCCGCCCGGCGGCGGGGTGCCCGAGCTGCGGCGTGCCGTGGCGGACCACCAGCGTCGCCTCTACGGCCTCGAGGTCGACCCGGTCGCCGGTGTCACGGTGACGACCGGCGCGACGGAGGCGGTCGCCTCGACGCTGCTCGGACTGGTCGACCCGGGCGACGAGGTCGTCGTGCTCGAGCCCTACTACGACTCGTACGTCGCGATGCTGCAGATGGCCGGCGCCGTGCGTCGACCGGTGACCCTGCGCGCACCGGACTTCCGGCTTCCGATCGACGAGCTGTGGGCGGCGGTCACCGACCGGACGACGACGATCCTGCTGAACTCGCCGCACAACCCGACGGGCACCGTGCTGACGCGCGACGAGCTGCAGGTCGTCGCCGAGCTCGCGGTCGAGCACGACCTGCTGGTCATCAGCGACGAGGTCTACGAGCACCTGACGTTCGACGTGCCGCACGTGCCGATCGCGACGCTGCCCGGCATGGCCGAGCGCACCGTGACGATCTCGTCGGGCGGCAAGTCGTTCTCGCTGACGGGGTGGAAGGTCGGCTGGGCCAGCGGTCCCGCCGAGCTCGTCGCCGCCGTCACGGGCGTCAAGCAGTTCCTCACCTATCAGGGCGGCGCCCCGTTCCAGCCCGCCATCGCGACGGCGCTCGACGAGGCCGAGTCGATCACCGGCCCGCTCCGCGAGGAGCTGCGAGCTCGGCGCGACCAGCTGTGCGACGGTCTCGCGGCGATCGGGCTCGACGTGTTCCGCCCCGACGGCACCTACTTCGCCACCACCGACGTGCGCCCGCTCGGCTTCGACGACGGGCTCGACTTCTGCCTCGCGCTGCCCGAGCGCTGCGGTGTCGTCGCCATCCCCCACCAGGTGTTCCACGACGACCTCGAGGCCGGACGACCTCTCGTCCGCTGGGCGTTCTGCAAGACCGAGGCCGTCCTCGCCCAGGCCCTCGAGCGGCTGGCGACCCTGGCCTGACGCTGCCTGACCGACCGGCGCCGGTGCGCGCCGCGGACGACGGTCTGCGATGCTGGACGAGACGGCGTCGCCCGTGCCTGCTCCGCAGGTGGCTCGGCGCAGAGGAGTCACCATGACGGAGACCCGCACCGACGCCCGCTCGAACCGCGACGACCGATACGTCAGCAGGTTCTCCGACCTGATGGCGACCGTGCGCGACGCCGGTCTGCTGGACCGCCGACACGGCTACTACTGGTGGCAGATCGGGGCGCACGTCACAGCCTTCGTGGGCGTCTGGGTCGCCTTCTTCTGGCTCGGCAACTCCTGGTTCCAGCTGGTTCTCGCGGCGGCCCTCGGCGTGGTCGTCACGCAGTTCGGCTTCCTCGGGCACGACGCGGCCCATCGCCAGGTGTTCACGTCGGCGGCGTGGAACGCCTGGACGGCCCGGATCCTGGCCGGCGGCTTCGCCGGCCTGAGCTTCGCGTGGTGGCGGGCCAAGCACAACATGCACCACCGGGGACCGAACCTGGAGGGCTACGACCCCGACATCGGTCCCGGCGCGATCGCCTTCACCCCCGGCATCGTGGCGCAGCGACAGGCCGGGTTCGCGGGCTGGTTCGTGCGGCGCCAGGGCTGGCTGTTCTTCCCGCTGCTCACGCTCGAGGGGCTCAACCTGCACGCCGAGAGCATCCGCGCCGCCCGCGACCGGACCTCGCTCCAGCCGTGGCGGCGCCTCGAGCTGACGCTCGTCGTCAGCCGGCTGACCGTCTACGTCGTGGTCCTGCTGGCCTACCTGCCCCTGGGCAAGGCGCTCGCCTTCTTCGCCGTCCAGATGGCGGTGTTCGGGTTCTGCCTGGGCGCGTCGTTCGCGCCGGCGCACAAGGGCATGCCGATCATCCCGCCGGAGATGAAGCTGGACTTCCTGCGGCGCCAGGTCATGGTGTCGCGCAACGTGCGCGGCAACCCGGTCGTCGACTGGGCGATGGGCGGGCTGAACTACCAGATCGAGCACCACCTGTTCCCGAGCATGCCCCGGTGCAACCTGCGCAGGGCACGGCCCTACGTGCAGGAGCACTGCCAGCGGCAGGGCATCGACTACCTCGAGGTGGGCCTGTTCGAGTCGTACGGCATCGTCGTCGACTACCTCAACAACGTCGGCCTCCGCGCACGCGACCCGTTCGACTGTCCCCTCGCCGCGCAGCTGCGGGACGGCGGGACGCCGGTACCACGCTGACCTCGGCCGTGGCAGGGACGGCGGGCGATCGACGCTGCGTGAGACGCCGGGCCCGCCGTCCTGCGACGGGTCCCGGGGCCGCGGATCCCCGGTGCGCCGTCGAGCACTGCTTGCCGCCTGAGTACCCCGCGGCGCTCGTCTCACACGTCCGATGACGGGTTGCTCGACCGCGCAACGGGTACGAGCCGTCCGAGGAGGAACTGATGGACGTCACCAGACTGCTCGCCGAGATGGCGCTCGAGCTCGAGCACGAGCGCGAGCCGGCGACGATGCTCAAGCGGGTCAGCGAGTACGCCCGGCACGTGCTCGAGGCCGACGACACCGGCATCATGCGGGTCCACACCCGCCAACGGATCGAGACACCGGCGGCCACCAGCGAGCGCGTCGACGAAGCGCACCAGCTCCAGGTCCGGTTCGACGAGGGGCCCTGCCTGGACGCCATCACCGGGAAGGCGACCTATCGGACCGACGACACCGCGTCCGACCTGCGCTGGCCCCGGTGGGGTCCCGCGGCCGCCGAGCTCGGCATCCGCAGCGTCGTCGGCGTGCGCCTGGCCACGCGCTCCCGCGGCTACGGATCGCTGAACGTCTACGCCGACCGTCCCAGCGCCTTCGACGACGGCGACGCCGAGATCGCCGAGCTGCTCGCCGCCCACGCCACGGCCGCGTTCGCCGCGGCCGAGCAGTCGGCGGGTCTGCGCACCGCCCTCGAGAGCCGCACCACGATCGGTCAGGCCCAGGGCATCTTGATGCAGAAGTTCGACATCACCTCCGATGCCGCCTTCGCCTTCCTCCGCCGCATCTCCCAGGACGAGAACCGCCGCCTGGCCGACGTCGCGGAGGCGATCGTCGTGCAGCGCGACGCCAACGCCCGCCCGCACTGACCCCGCCGTCGGGCCCGGTTCGTCCACCGGCCGCACGACAGGTAGACTCGATGCGGTCCCGCGGGCGATCCTCGCTGGACCTTCGCCGCCTTAGCTCAGTCGGTAGAGCATTTCACTCGTAATGAAAAGGTCGTCGGTTCGATTCCGACAGGCGGCTCCCAGATTGCAGGGAGCAGGCGTCCTGCCTCTCACCAGCTCCACTCGGTGGTCCACGCGATCCGATTGATCGGCGTTGCAGCCCGTGGAGTTCTCGTTCGGTTACGGGTGAGCTTGGACCAGCAACGCTCGACGAATGTGCTCTCACCGACAACCTCTCGGCGAAGACTCGCCGGTGATTCGCTCCTCGGTGGAGGGGGCCAGGTCCCCAGGCCCCGCATCGACCCCTCGTGGTTGGTGCCACGGGACGAGGCGGTGCCCCCGCCGAGCACCCCTGGCGGAAGCGACGTCACGGCGGGCCGCGCCTACGCTCCTGGGATGGGTCGGAACAAGAACCCCGTGGTCAAGCGAGTCCGAGTTCTCAACGAGGGACTGATCGACGAGGAGGGCCTGTGGTGGGAGCGCGTCCGGACGGGCGTCGGCTACTACCTCACCGCAAAGGAGGCTCGTTTGTTCATCGGCCGAGCCGTCCGATTCATGCAGTCCGACGGCATCGGTGCCGCCGCATTCGACCTCGAGGGCAAGACCGAGTTCAAGCGACTCGCCAAGGATTCTGGGCATCGGGTGCAGGCGTACCAGGCCGCCGATGCGAGCAAGCGCATCATCGTGACCGTGGACCCGTCGGACTGCTGACCTCTTCCCGCTGAGCCGCGGTCCCGCGCCCGGCGACTCACGACAGCAGCACCGTTCGGCGAGGACTGAGCACGGCGACTGACGTCGCGAGGCGTCAGGACTCGCCCGACGCGAAGGACGTCCAGGTGTCGACGATGGCCGCCACGTCGTCCCTGTCGGCGTGCTCCAGCGCGGGCAGGTCGAGGAAGTGCCGCGCGATGGTGACGCCCATGATGCTGGAGACGACCAGCGCGGCGCGCAGCTCGGCGTGCTCGTCGGTCATGGCCTGCGCGAGGGTCTCGGCGCGCTCGCGCAGGTAGCCGCTCATGACCTCGGCGGCTTCCGGTGAGGTCAGCATCGAGCGCATGAGCGCACGGGTGGGCGGCGGGAGCTCGCGCAGCCGCACGTCGAGCACCTCGGCGAAGTGCGTCGGGACCTCCTCGTCGCGCAGCTCGGCGACGGGCCGGACAGCGAGGGCGAAGAGCGCCTGCTTGGAGCTGAATGAGCACGGCGACGCCGCGTCCCGCCGCGTCCCCGCCGCGTCCCCGCCTCGTCGACCTCGGCGACGGCCGGATCGCCGCGATGGACGAGCAGGGCGTCGACGTCCACGTCCTGGCACTCACGCCGCCGGGCACCCAGGGCCTGCCGGCCCGCGAGTCCACCGCACTGAGCGCGCCGCGAACGGGCCTGCGGCCGGAACGCGGAGGTCGCCCGCGTGCGACGACGCGCGGCCGCTCAGTCGGTGACGACGATGCCGGTCGCGTCGGCGTACAAGTGCTGGCCCGGCGCGATGCGAACGCCTCCCACGACGACGTCGACGTCGAGGTCTCCGCGGCCCTCGCGGATCGAACGTCGCGGCGTCGACGCGAGCGCCCGCACCCCGAGGTCGAGCGTGCGGAGCACCTCGACGTCACGGACCGCGCCGGCCACGACGACGCCGGCCCAGCCCTGCTCGACGGCACCGGCGGCGATCAGGTCACCGACCAGCGCGCACCTCACCGACCCTCCCCCGTCGACCACGAGGACGGCCCCGTCGCCGGGGGTCGCCAGCACCTCCTTGACGCGGGAGTTGTCCTCCCAGCAACGCACCGTGCGGACCGGACCGTCGAACCACTCGCGACCCCCGAAGGACGCGAAGCCCGGCGCGAGCACCCGCGCAGCGTCGCCGAGCTCGTCGCACAGGTCCGGGGTCGTCCAGGTCATGGTGATCCGTTCGTCGAGGTCGTGCTGCAGGGCCGGGAGGGGAGGAGCCGAGAAGGTCGAGCAGCGTGACCTGCCAGGCGAGGGCGAGGTCGAACTGCGCCTGTGCTGTCCACGATGACTCTACGCCGAGCCGATGCGCCGCGGCGCTGGTCGGCAGACCGGCGACCCTCGGCTCGCGACGCTCTACCCTGCTGCACATGGGAGACGATCGCTACCTCTTCGAGGACTCGGCCACCGACTTGTACCGGATCTGTGGCGAGGGTGGCGAGGTGCCCGACAGGGTCGCGATCGACGCACTGGTGGGTGGCTCGTTCGTCGGCGAGTTCTCCTGCTCGTGGGAGCACTTCGCCGAGTGGGCGGCCCAGGGTCGGCCGGTGCCACGCACTGATCCGGCCGACGACACGACGAACGACTGGGCCCTCGCGTGCCTGGTGCTCCTGGCACTCGTCGCGTGGACCACGCTGGGGGCCTTCGGCGCATACACGGCGATCACCCGCATCTGGTGACGCAAGAGAACCCTTGATCCTACGATCGCGGCATGTCGGCAACGGGACGAGTGGTCCGGATCGCCTTCCTCGCGTGGGCTGTCGGATCCATCGTCGCGGGGGCCGCCGTGGCCGCGACAGGAGACGTCGGCGGTGTCGTCGTGCTGGCCGGGGGTCTGACCGTGATGTACCTCGTCTGGCTCCTCCCTCGTCGAGCGGTCGCGCGCGCCCTGGACGACTCTGCCGACGGTCCGGCCCGACCAGGCAGCACGCGCGTTGGACCGGGTTGATGCCGCCCGTCGACATGATCGCGGGTGCTGCCGTCGGCGGCACGACCGCTCTCGGGCGACACGCGATCCTGCACGTCTCCTAGTCTCACGGTCATGACCACCACCGCCGTCGTGACCGGCGCGGGGCGGGGCATCGGCCTCGCGATCGCGCACCGCCTGCGAGCCGCTGGGCACCTCGTCGTCGTCACGGACGTCGACCGCGAGGCCGCCGAGCGGGCCGCCGCCGAGGTCGGTGGGGGTGCGGTGGGCCTCGAGCAGGACGTCCGTGACCTCGCCTCCGCCGACGCCGTGGCGGCGGTCGCGGCCGAGCACGGACGGGTCGCCGTGTGGGTCAACAACGCCGGGGTGCTCTTCGCGGGCGACGCGTGGGCCCACCCCGACGACGAGCTGACCACGATCCTCGACGTCAACGTGCGCGGCGTCATCTCCGGCAGCGCCGCAGCAGTGAGGACGATGGGGTCCGACGGAGGGAGGATCCTCAACATCGCCTCCATCTCGGCACTGACACCCGTCCCCGGCCTCGCCCTGTACGCCGCGACCAAGGCAGCCGTGCTGTCGTACACGACCTCCCTGGAGGGCGACCTGCGGCACGCGGGCCTGCCCATCACGGTCAAGGCCCTGTGCCCCGACGTCGTCGGCACCCACATGGTCACGTCACGAGAGAACGACCCGCACGCCGCGATGCTGTTCTCGGGACCGAAGCCACTCGACACCGACACCGTCGCCGCGGCCGCGATGTCACTGCTCGACAGTCGCCAGACCTTCCGCGTCGTCCCCCGCTGGCGGGGCGTCGTGGCGCGCTCGGCCGACGTCGCGCCCTCGGTCACGGGCGGCGCCCTCGCGCTGATGCGACGGCTCGGCGAACGACGCCAGTCGCGAGGCTGATCGTCGACGTGCGCGGGTGCCGGCCCGGACCTACCGTGGTCCAATGGCCGAACGCCTGAACGACCGCTACGAGCTGCACGAGCTGCTGGGGTCCGGTGGGATGGGCCGCGTGCACCGAGGGTTCGACACGCGGCTCCAGCGCCCCGTCGCCATCAAGATCCTGCGGGGCGAGAAGGTCGCCGACGAGACGGCCCGCGCCCGCCTGCGCGCCGAGGCCGTCATCGCCGGCACGCTGCACCACCCGGGCGTCGCCGAGGTGTTCGACCACGACGAGGACGCGGCCTCGCCCGACCGCGATCCGTTCATCGTCATGCAGCACGTGGAGGGTCGGCCCCTCGCGGCGCTGCTGCGGGACGGCCCCCTGCCCGTGCCCGAGGTCGCGGGTCTGCTCCACGGCGTCGCCGACGCCCTCGCGGCGGCCCACCGCGCCGGAGTCGTCCACCGCGACCTGAAGCCGGCGAACATCATGATCACCTCCGCCGGCCGACCCGTGCTGGTCGACTTCGGCATCGCGACCTCGCCCGACCAGGAGCCGCTGACCGAGACCGGGACCATCATCGGCACCACCGAGTACCTGAGTCCCGAGCAGGCGATGGGACGGCCCGCCAGCGCGGCGTCCGACGTCTACGCCCTGGGCGTCGTGGCGTACCAGTGCCTCACCGGCGTGTCGCCGTTCCGCCGCGACGGCGCCGTGGCGACCGCTCTCGCCCAGGTGGGCGACGACCTGCCCGCGTGGCCCGACGACGTGCCGGAGCCGCTCCGGGAGGTGGTCACCTCGATGACCGCCAAGGACCCGGACGAGCGGCCGACGGCCGAGCAGGTCGCCGCCGTGACCGAACGTCCGTGGATCACCGGCGACGTCGACCCTGTCACCACGCTGCTCCCCGCCCGGACGCGCCGACGGCGGTGGACCCCGGCCCGCGGGCCCCGCTCGCGCTACGCCGCGATCGGCGCCCTCGCGGTCGTCGCCGCCGTGGCCCTGGTGCTGCAGAACCTGGGGGGCAGCGACACCCGGAAGGTGCCCGACCTGGTCGGGCTCACAGCGGCGCAGGCCGTCGACCGTGCCGAGTCGGCCGGGCTCTCGGTGCGCCGCACCGTCCTCGACGATCCCGTGGCCGAGAAGGGCATGGTGGTCGAGCAGAGCCCGAAGCCCGGCGCCTCGACGACGCGCGACACGATGACGATCGCGGTGGCGTCAGGCCGGATGGAGGTTCCCGCCGACGCCCTGGTCGGCAAGACCCTCGAGACCGCCCGGCGGCTGCTCGAGAAGCGTGGATTCGTCGTGACCACCACCGAGGTCACGTCGACCAGGACACCCGGGACGGTCGTGGCCGTCGACCGGTCCGGTCGGCTCCCGCTCGGCACCGTCGTCATCGTCTCGGTCGCCCGGGCCCCGGTCATCACGGCCCCGACGACCAGCACCACGACCAGCGGGGGAACGGGGGCCAAGAAGCCCGGAGGCAAGGGCGGCAAGAAGGGCAAGCGCTGACTCAGTCGGTCAGCACCGCGGCGCCGAGCCAGCGGCACGCGTGGAGCGCCAGCTCCAGGTCGAAGCGGTCCTCGTCGAGGGGACGACCCCGGAGCTCGACCGCCTTGTCGACCCGGTACTTGACGGTGTTCTTGTGCAGGTGCACCCGCTCGGCGGTCGCGAGGAAGCTGCCGCGCTCGGCCAGGAACGACAGCAGCGTGCTGCGCAGTCGCGCGGCGTTCTCGTGGTCCCGGGCCAGGTCGCCGAGCGCCGCCGCGACGAGCGATCGGAGCGCGGGGAGGTCGTGCACCAGCAGCGAGACCGCCTCGACCCCGACGTCGTCGAACCGCGTGACCGTCGCGGACCGCTCGCCGGCCACGACGGCCACCCGGTGCGCCCGCAGGGCGCTGAGGTGCGAGGTCCGGAATCCGTCGAGCCCGCCCTCGGCCGAGCCGGTGGCCACCCGCACGGTGGGACCGACGTCGGCGACCAGCCGCTCGAGCGTCTCGATCGCGCGCGACCCCGCCCCGCGCCCGAGCGGCAGCCACGCCCATGCGGTGGTGTCGTCCTGCGGCACGAACAGCGCCTGGCCCACCGCGCCGAGGACGTCGCCCACCTCGGCGACCAGCTGCTCCAGACGGCGCAGGTCGTGCGCCGCCCCGGCGCTGCCCCGTTGCGCCAGGTCCCACACGACGACGGCGAGGTGCTGCTGGCGGACCCGGTAGCCCAGGGTCGACTCGATGCCGGTCAGGTCGTCCTCGTCCCCTTCGAGCACGGCTGCAAGCGTCGCGGCACGCACCGTGTTGCGGTTCGCGAGCCATCGCTCGCGCTCGGCCTCGTAGTCGCCGACCACCTGCTCGGAGACCCGGTCGACGTACGTCGAGGCCCGTTCGTGCATCAGCTTCGACGCGGCCAGGACGAGCGGTCCGTCGTCGGTCTCCCGACCCACCTGCGACAGGGCCACGTCGACCATGCGGCGCTGGCCGAGGCGGTACGCCCGCAGCAGCGCGTTCGACGACGTGCCGCGCTGCGCCAGCCCACGGGCGTACTCGACCGCCGCGGCCGGCGCCCTGACGGCCGCCGGGTCGATGTCGTGCTGCGTCGCGTGCACGAAGGTCTCGATGTTGCTGCCGACGCTCGAGTGCAGCAGGTCGGTCACGGTCGGGTCGCCGTGCAGCTCCGGGATCGCCTCGATCAGCTCGGCGTGGAGGGCGGCGGTCAGCTCGGGGAGAGCCGCGCCCATGGCGCGAGCGGCCGACACGACGAGGTCGTGGGCCCGCTCGTCGAGCTCGGTCGACGGCGCCAACGGCATGACCACGTGACCTCCTGGCAGATCTTGTTCTCTGCGACCAAGTGGCGCAGAGCCGTGACGGCCAGCATGCCAGTGATCCCGGCGTTCTGGATACTGAAGTCGTCGCCACGCTTCGTGTTCCCAGCACAGTGTCTTGGATCACGTCTGGCTCTACATTCGATGCGGTACGCCCAGGACGTCAGGAGCCACGATGGGATTCATCAACCCCACCCCCCCGCCGGTGCCGGCGGACGAGTTCGTCACCCTCCCCCTCATGGAGCGGGTGCGGATCCTCGGTCAGCACTGGGTGGTCGACGGATTCGGCACGCCCCGCATGCTGCACGTCGTCTACGTGCTGAAGATGCTGGGGCTGTACTTCGCGGTCGGTCTCGCCATCACGTCGTGGACCACCGACCACGTCCACTTCACCGAACCCGGCACCTGGTTCGACAACGTCGTCGTCTACCAGAAGCTCGCCATCTACCTGATGCTCCTGGAGGTGATCGGCCTGGGCGGCGCGTTCGGGCCGCTGTGCGGGCACTTCGTGCCGATGCTGGGCAACATCCGCTACTGGCTGCGTCCGGGCACGATCCGCATGGCGCCGTGGCGGCGCGTGCCGCTCACCGGTGGAGACGAGCGGACCGTCGTCGACGTCCTGCTGTACGCCGGCGTGCTGGCGGCCCTCGTCTGGCCCCTCGCGGCCCACGCCGAGCCCGTCACGGCGCTGCCCGCCGGCACCGGACCTCAGGAGCTGGTCCCAGCCGTCGCGTTCCTGCCGATCCTGGTCCTCATGCCACTGCTGGGCCTCCGCGACAAGGCGATCTTCCTGGCCGCCCGCTCCGAGCAGTACCTACCGATCATGCTGTTCTCGGCGACCCTCGGCTGGCTCGCCCTGGCCGACGACGCCACGGCGTCCGACTTCGTCGACCTCGTCGTCGCGTTCAAGATCATCATCTGCGTCGTGTGGATCGGTGCCGGCGTCTCCAAGCTCGGCGTCCACTTCGAGCGCGTCATCCCGCCGATGGTCTCCAACAGCCCCGGCGTTCCCGTCGCCGTCAAGCGCCTCTACTACCGCGGCGCGCCCGACGACCTCAAGCCCAGCAAGATCGCGTGGTTCTTCGCCCACGTCGGCGGCACGACGGTCGAGATCGCGATCCCGCTGATCCTGCTGCTGACGACCAACGACACGATCGCCCTGCTCGGCGCGCTGTCGATGCTCGCGTTCCACATCTACATCACGTCGACGTTCCCGCTCGCCGTCCCGCTGGAGTGGAACGTCTACTTCGGGTACATCGCGATCGTGCTGTGGGGCGGCTTCGGCGACGGGTTCGACGCGTCGACCTACAACATCTGGGACTTCTCCCAGCCGCTGCTGCTGATCCCGATCTTCGTGCTGCTGACCTTCTTCCCGATCCTCGGTCACTTCCGCCCTGACCTGGTGTCGTTCCTGCCCGGCATGCGGCAGTACGCCGGCAACTGGGCGACGTCGCTGTGGGCGATGAAGCCCGGGGTCGAGCAGCGACTCAACGAGCTGCCGCTCACCGAGATCCAGCTCGACCAGCTGATGCGCATGGCGCCGGCGCCGTACGAGCACGACGAGGCCGAGGTCACGCTGCAGAAGACGCTCGGCTGGCGCTCCATGCACAGCCAGGGCCGCGGCCTGTTCTCGGTGCTGCTGGAGCACCTCGACGACGTCGACACCCGTGCGGTCCGCGAGGGCGAGCTGGTGGCCAACTCGATCGTCGGCTGGAACTTCGGCGACGGCCACCTGCACGACGAGCGCCTCGTGGCCTCGGTCCAGAAGCGCCTCGGCCTCGAGCCCGGCGACCTGGTCGTGGTCTTCGCGGAGTCGCAGGCCACCGCCTGGCGTCGGAGCACCCCGCAGCACTACCGCGTGATCGACGCCGCGCTGGGCGTCGTGGAGCGCGGCACCTGGGACGTGCGCGACTGCGTGGCCGAGCAGCCGTGGCTGCCGAACGGCCCGATCCCGCTGCAGGTGCAGTGGACCGCCGAGGGCTACCGACGCCGGTCCTCGCAGCCCGTCACGTGACCGGCGCCGTCGTCGTCGGCAGCGGGCCCAACGGGCTCGCTGCCGCGATCCGCCTGGCGCAGGCCGGGCTCGAGGTCACGGTCGTGGAGGCGCACGAGCGGGCCGGTGGCGGCACCCGAACCGCCGAGCTCACGCTGCCCGGCGTGCTGCACGACGAGTGCTCGGCGTTCCACCCCACGGCCGTCGCGTCGCCCTTCCTCGCTGCGCTCGACCTCGAGCGCCACGGGCTCCGCTGGCGATGGCCCGAGATCGACCTGGCCCACCCGCTCGACGACGGCCGCGCCGGTCTGCTCGCTCGTGACCCCGCCTGGGTCGACCGCTCCCTTGGCTCCGACGCCGCCCGCTGGCACCGGCTCTTCGCCCCGGCGCTCCGGCACTTCGACGACCTGATCGACGAGGTCTTCCAACCGGTCGTCCACGTCCCGAGGCACCCCGTCACCCTCGGCCGCTTCGGGCTCGGCGCGATCCAGCCGGCGCCCTGGGTCGTCCGCCGCTTCCGCGACGAGCCGGCGCGGGCGTTGCTCACCGGCGTGGCGGCGCACAAGTTCGGCCGGATCGACCGGCCGCTCGGGTCGTCGGTCGGCCTGATGCTCGCGGCCGCGGCGCAAGCGGTCGGCTGGCCGGTCGCGGAGGGCGGGAGCGAGAGCATCGCCCGTGCGCTCGTCGCCGAGTTGGAGTCGCTCGGCGGACGGGTCGTCACCGGCGTGACGGTGACGTCGCTGCCCCAGCTGTCCGAGATCGCCGGAGCGGCTCCCGACGTGGTGGTGCTCGACACCGCCCCCGCCGGGGCGCTCGACATCGCCGGCGACGCCCTCCACCCGCGAGTGCGGCGCGCGTTCCGTCGCTTCCGCTACGGCCCGGCCGCCTTCAAGGTCGACCTGGCGATCGAGGGCGACGTGCCGTGGACGAACGAGCACTGCGCGCGGGCGGGGACACTGCACCTCGGCGGGTCGGCGGCCGAGGTCGTCGCGATCGAGGCGGCGACGCAGCGCGGCGAGATGCCCGACCGTCCCTTCATGCTGGTCGGTCAGCAGCACGTGGCCGACCCGAGTCGCTCGAACGGCTCGGTGCACCCCCTCTACGCCTACGCCCACGTTCCCCAGGACTACCCCGGTGACGCGACGGACGCCATGCTGAGGCAGCTCGAGCGGTTCGCGCCCGGGATCCGCGACCAGGTCGTCGGCACCGCGGTCCGCGACGTCCCGGGGTGGGCCACGTACAACGCCAACTACGTCGGCGGCGACATCGCGGCCGGCGCGAACACGGCACGCCAGATCGCGTTCCGGCCCCGCGTGTCCGCGAACCCCTACGAGCTCGGCGTCGACGGCGTCTACCTGTGCTCCTCCGCCACACCGCCCGGTGCCGGGGTGCACGGCATGGGCGGCTTCCACGCCGCCGAGACCGCGCTGCGCCGGCTGCGCTGAGCCGGCGCCCCGCGGGTCAGGGCAGGCGGTCGGCCCGGGCGAGGTTCGCCCGGAGCTCCTCGGCGTTCTGCCGCGGACCGTACGCCGGGCGGTCGCGCTCGACGCGCCAGGACTCGCTCAGCGGCCCGATGTTCACGGTGTCGAAGCCGAGCTCGTCGTACAGGCGGGTGACGAGCTCGACCGCGTCGTCGTGGTCGGACGCCG
>JALRKU010000453.1 GCA_023254755.1 Aeromicrobium sp.
TACGAGCACACCGCCCGCCGACCGGTCGCCTCGATCAACTTCGTGATCGCGCACGACGGATTCACGCTGCGCGATCTGGTGTCCTACAACGACAAGCACAACGAGGCCAACGGCGAGGACAACCGCGACGGGACCGACGACAACCGCTCCTGGAACCACGGCGTCGAGGGCGAGACCGACGACCCCGAGGTCCGGGCGCTGCGGGCGCGTCAGGCGCGCAACCTGCTGGCCACGCTGCTGCTGTCGACCGGCACCCCGATGTTCGTCGCCGGCGACGAGCGGTGGCGCACCCAGCAGGGCAACAACAACGCCTACTGCCAGGACAACGAGATCTCCTGGGTCGACTGGTCCGCGACGCCCGAGTCCGAGGCCATGCTGGCGTTCGCCCGGCGCGTCGTGCACCTGCGTGCCGCGAGCCCGGCGTTGCGGCAGGCCGAGTTCTTCGACGGTCGCACCACCCCCACCGGCCGACCCGACCTGATCTGGGTGCGGCCCGACGGCGAGGAGATGACCGACCCGGACTGGGAGGAGGCCGATCGCCGGACGCTCGGCATGTGGATCGACGGCTCGAACAGCCAGTCGCGCACCCGCGAGGGCGAGCTCCTGACGGATCACAGCTGGTTGCTGCTGATGCACGCCGGCGCCGACCCCGTCGAGGTGACGCTGCCGGACGAGGAGTTCGGCGAGACGTTCGAGCCCACGCTCGACACCACCAGCGACGACGGGGCGCCGGCCTCGGCCGATCCGCTGAAGGCCGGGGCGACGGTGACGATGGCCGGACGGTCGCTGCTGCTGCTCAAGGCGCCCCGTGCTGTCTGACGGGCGACGTGCGGGGTACCCGCCCAGTCGCTAGGTTCGAAGTCAGGACGACGTTCTCGACGTTCCAGGAGGTCACCGGATGACCGCGCGCATCGGCATCGACGACGTGCGACCGCTCAGCGGCGACGGGACCCATCCGTCCAAGGCCGTCGTCGGCGAGCACGTCCCGGTCACCGCGACCGTGTGGCGCGAGGGGCACGACGCCGTCGCCGCCACCGTCGTGTGGCGCGGGCCCGACGACACCCGCGACCGCACGGTCCGCATGCACGAGCAGGGCGAGGGGCTCGACCGGTTCTCGGCCACGATCGTGCCCGATCGCGTCGGCGCGTGGACCTTCCGGGTCGAGGCCTGGAGCGATCCGTGGGCCACGGTCCTGCACGCCATCGAGGTCAAGCTCGAGGCCGGCCAGGGCACCGCAGAGCTGGCCAACGACCTCGAGGTCGCCGCCCGACTGATCGACGAGGTCGCGGGAGGTCGGCTGCCGAAGGCGGCCGCTGCAGCACTCAGCGCGGCCTCGACCGCGCTGCGCGACGAGACGCTCCAGGCCGGCGAGCGCGCCGCTCCCGCCCTGACCGCGGACGTGCGCACCGTGATGCACGACCGGCCGGTCCGGCACCTCGTCACCGCCGGCCCCACCCGCCGCGTGTGGGTCGACCGCGTCCGGGCGGCCTACGGGTCCTGGTACGAGTTCTTCCCGCGCTCGACGGGCGGCGTCGACGACGCCGGGCGTCCCGTCCACGGCACGTTCGCCACCGCGGCCGCCGAGCTCGACCGGGTCGCAGCGATGGGCTTCGACGTCGTGTACCTGCCCCCGATCCACCCCATCGGTCGCGAGAACCGCAAGGGCCCCAACAACACGCTGTCCCCGGGGCCCGACGACGTCGGCTCGCCCTGGGCCATCGGAGCGGCCGAGGGCGGCCACGACGCGATCCACCCCGACCTCGGCACGGACGACGACTTCCGCGCCTTCGTCGAGCGGGCCCTGGTGCTGGCGCAGGATCTCCATGGCCACCGTGCCCTGGCCGGCGATCACGTCCGGGTCGTCGAACGGCGCCACGTAGGTGAGCTTCTCCTCCGCGGTGAGCGCCTTGGCGCGCTCGGCCGCGTCCGAGTAGCTGTCGCCCGCGAGCACCACCTCGCCGCCGAGCTGTCGCACGGCGTCGACCTTCACCTACGGCGTCGACACCGGCATCACGATGACCGCCCGGCAGCCCAGCCGCTGCGCCGCGAGCGCCACCCCCTGGGCGTGGTTGCCGGCCGATGCGCAGATCACTCCGCGCCGTGCCACGGATTCGGCGAGGTGCGCGATCTTGTTGTACGCGCCGCGGAGCTTGAACGAGAAGACCGGCTGCAGGTCCTCGCGCTTGAACAGGATGCGGTTGCCGAGGCGCCGCGCCAGCCGCGGCGCGGCCTCGAGCGGCGACTCGATGGCGACGTCGTACACGCGCGCCTTGAGGATGCGTTCGATGTAGCGCTCTTGCATGGGGGAGCCGGGTGCCGGGACGCAGCGCCTACGTTACCATCGCCGCCTCATGCCGCGCATCGAACTCTGGATGAC